>JAPPGB010000183.1 GCA_028821475.1 Spirochaetaceae bacterium | reverse complement strand
AAGGAGGTGCTCGAGCTTGCCGGCGAACTGCTCATAGACCGTGCACATTCTGCTCAATGAGTCGGTCCCGCGTCAGTTTGCTCGGCTCCGGTGGCGGCGACGCTGGCGGGCGGCCGGAACGGCCGCCGGAGTCCGCGCTTGACATGGTCAAGCGAGCCTGTGACCATAGGGAGTTCGGGAATCGAACGGATGCCGATGAAGCGCCACGACGACAGTCAGCGCAGTGACGGGTTGCCGGTGACCTTCGCTCGCCCCGGTGACCCCCACGAGTCGTTGACGGCGCGCCGCGCCTATTCTAGCGTGCCTCACTTGGAATTCGACGGATGGTCATGAAGCGTCCTATCCCGTCGCGCTGCTTGACGTATCCGCTCCAGCGCACTGTGCACGCCATATTGCCGGCGCGGTGTCCGGGGCGCGTTTTGCTGGTGCGAATACCCTTTGGCCAGGCCCCTTCCCTCCACCCGCTCCGCGGCCCGGTCGCTACCGGCCGGCGTGGCCGTAGGTGCTCCCTTGGCTGTATCCGGCGTTTCCGCCTGCGTGCCCGTGTAGGGTTCACCATAGCCGCGCCGCCTGCGGCAGCTCCCGTCCTTGTTCGCGGGTTTCCCAGGTACCCCGCAGGGCGGCCGGCAGGCCGGGGGCCTGTCCGACTTCCCAGCTCCGTTCATCGTCGGCGTACGTCCTTGGACTTCCCGACACGGCCTGCGGCGCCATCCGCCACAGGCGAAGCTGGGATCTCCCGGCTCCCGCGCAAGGTGTTTCCGTACGTGCCCGGGGTCTGTGACCGCGCAGGGTCCCGTAGCGCCTCGCGATATCGGCGCCCCGGGTGTGGCCTTCCGCATCCTCCTACGGCGTCGGCACCCCAAAGTAATTCCTTTCGCGGCTCGATACCCGGCCCGCACGTACCCCTGTCAACGCTTCACCCCCGCCCTCGCGGGCGGCGGCGCATGACTCGGGGCCGCCGTGGGTCGCTAGCCCTTCGACGTATGACTCTTCCATTCACAACACCTTGCCGGTTTGTGCCGGCGCACAGGAGGCCAAGATGATACTCAAAGAACCGCACGCGCGCGCGGCGTGAGCCGGGGCGAACCCGCTGAGTCACACGCCGCGCGCTTCACAAATCTGACTCTGTCTGGCCGGCCGTCTGCGTTGCGGGCGCGAGAGTAGCCAGGGAGCGGCAGGCCGCTCCGTAATACTCTCAAGATCAAAATGATGGACAAAACAATGAAAATCATTTTTGCAAGGACCTTCGCGATTGCGTTGGTCGTGATTCTGAGCGCAACCGGCCTGTGGGCCACTGGGGCAGACGAAGAGGCGCCGGCAGCCGCTGCCGACAAGAAGTATGTGACCGACCCCACCAGCGGCAGGGTGTTCACCGCGCCAGAGTATGGCGGGACACTCACCCATGCCGAGTTGACCATGGCTGAGAGTACTGACACTTGGTTCCACGGTGGCAGTGTGACCACTTCCCTTATCACCCCCGTTTTAGAGAAGCTAAGCATCGGCGACTGGGGAATAGATAGAGAAGAATATGCCTGGAAGGATCAGAGCTCTCCTCCATGGGCCTTAAGACCGGCTCTGGCGGAAAGCTGGGAGCAACCCGACTCGCTGACTTATGTCTTCAAAATCCGCCAGGGCGTTCACTGGCACGATAAGGCGCCGATGAACGGTCGGGAGTTCGATGCCGATGACGTTGAATGGAATTATCACCGTAATTATGGTCTGGGCAGTGGCTTTACCGAACCGTCGCCCAACTCTTACTGGGACACATCAATAGTCGAATCGGTAACGGCCACCGACAAATGGACGGTTGAGTTTAAACTGAAGGAGCCATCCCTCTTTGCGATAGACCATATCATCGACCAATGGGCTGTTTGGATATATCCCCCCGAGGTAATCAAGGAACACGGAGACGCTAAGGACTGGCGGAACCTGGTCGGCACCGGGCCCTATGAGCTGACTAACGTGGTCGAGGACACCTCTACCACCTATACCAAGAACCCTGACTACTGGGCCTACGACGAAAAATACCCGGAGAACCGCTTGCCCTATATTGACAAGTTAGTGGGCCTGGTTATGCCAGAGCCAGCGACACGCCTGGCGGCACTGCGCACGGGTAAGCTTGATTACATGGGTCAAAACGGCGACGTTCCAATAAGGTCTATCGACCAGCTAGAGAGTCTCCAGCGAACCAACCCCGAAATCGTGTTGTGGAAGTATCTTTTTCGGTCGAATAATTCTATTGGTATGAACGTGAATAATCCGCCCTTTGACGACATCAGGGTGCGCCAAGCAATGCAGATGGCACTCGACCTTGAGACAGTTTACGCTACCTACTATAAGGGTCATGGATCTACCAGACCTCAGGGGCAGATTGCCGATGATATGAAAGGGTGGAGCACCCCATTTGAAGAGTGGCCCGAAGAGGTCAAGAAATTCTATACCTATGACCCGGCAGGAGCAGAAGCGTTGCTTGATGCGGCTGGGTATCCTCGCGGCGCGGACGGCATTCGCTTCAAGACCGTGTTGAGCCACTTCTCGCGGTACGATGAGACCTTTGCAGGGTTGGCGGCTGCATACTGGGGTGAGATTGGCGTTGATGTCGAGATTCAGGTACCGCCAATACCTGAGTGGGCCGCTAAAGGAAAGAGCCGACTTTTTGAAATGAGGTCTACGTCAGCAGCCAACAGGTACAAGCCTAGTGGTGGCTTTCCAAGGCAGTACGTGTCGACGATGTCATGGAACTCTTCCGCAGTGAACGACCCGGATTATGACGCCATGTACGAAGCGTTTCAGAAAGCTGACACCCTTGAAGAGGCGCAGAGGCTGACTAGAGAGGCAAATATATTAGGGATAGAGAGGCACTGGACCGTATGGGGTGGCGAAATCTCACAGTGGAACGTAACCCAGCCGTGGGTCATGGGTTATAACGGTGAAGTCTGGTTGGGAACCGGTCACCAAGATAACTTCTTCGCCCGCCTCTGGATTGATAGTGAGCTAAAGAAAGCAATGGGTCATTAGGGGTTTTGAGCAGCCGACAAGACTGCATTCCAGCCGGGGAAGGACCGGCCGTACCAATTACCCGGTTCGGGTACGTAGTGATGCCACAGTTCGTGTTGGGTAACCGCACGATAGCTGAATCTCCGCCTAAGGCTTGCGCGCGTCGCGATTCTACCCGGCCATCCCCTTGTGGCTGACCTTAGGGAAAAGGGAGCTGGGAGGCTCAGGCCTCCCGGCTCCCTTACACCATGTCATTGCGAGGCGCGCCGAAATCCAGAAAACGCAACCATTTGAGTGTGAGATGAGAGCCTATATCATCAGGCGGTTATTGCTGATAATCCCCACCCTGTTTATATTGACCATCCTGGTCTTTCTCGCGGTCCGCTTCATCCCCGGCGATATAATAGACGTGATGGTGGGTCAGATGGAGCACTACTACGGGGAGGTTGACCGTGAAGCTTTTGAGCGTATGCTTGGATTAGACGTGCCTGTCTACGTGCAGTATGGACGCTGGATAGGAGCGTTGCCAACCCCTGACCCGATTACCAAGGAGTCTCACCTCAACGGTATCCTCCAGGGCACCCTTGGCGAATCATTGTGGGGCAGCCCTTTGCCGATAGAGGAGGAGATATTAGGTAGATTGCCGGTAACCATTGGGCTTGGTTTGTTGTCAATCGTAATCGGGCTAGCGATAGCCCTGCCGGTCGGCATCTACTCGGCGATTCGCCAGGATACGGTCGCCGACTACGCGGGGCGCACCGCGGCCATCATCGGCCTGGCAACGCCTAACTTCTGGCTGGCCCTTATGGTCATGATCTTCCCGGCAATCTGGTGGGGCTGGGCGCCACCGACGACGTGGGTTCCTTTCACGGAAGATCCCCTGGGGAATCTCGCGGTGCTCATCATTCCCAGCCTGATCCTGGGGACGGCCGGTGCTGCGAGCACCATGCGGATGACACGCACCATGATGCTGGAGGTACTGAGGCAGGACTATATCAGGACCGCCTGGGCCAAGGGTCTCAACGAGGGGGTAGTTGTTGTGAGACACGCCATCAAAAATGCCCTCATCCCGGTGGTGTCGCTGATCGGCCTGCAGTTGCCGATCCTGGTAGGTGGCTCCGTTATCATAGAGAACATATTCAACCTGCCGGGGCTAGGTCGTTTATTTCTGGATGCCCTCGATAGAAGAGACTACCTGGTGGTCTCCGGAGTGAACCTGTTTTTCGCCACCGTAGTTATGCTTAGCATTCTACTTACCGACCTGATTTATCCTTATTTAGACCCCAGGGTCCGTTATAGATAAGGGGGGAACCGGGAATATGGGCGACGCCACAGGGATAGCATCGGCAGTAAGCGAGCAAAAGAGAGGTGCAGGGCTGGCCGATTTCTTCATCAGGTTGTGGACGGAGAAGCCTCTGGGTACTGCCTGCGGGATGGTCGTCTTGCTCTTGATCATGGTGGGGATCTTTGCCGATGTTCTGGCTCCTTATCCATATGACAAGATACACCTCGTAGACAGGCTGCAGGGCTCATCAGCCCGGTATCTGCTGGGTACCGACCAGGCGGGGCGAGACCTCTTGAGCCGCCTTATCTTCGGGGCTCGTATTTCCTTACTTGTCGGTCTGGCGGCGACCACTCTCAATGTTGTGGTCAGTACCCTGATAGGCGGCATTTCAGGATTCCGTGGCGGTAAATTGGACCTGGTTATGCAGAGATTTGTCGATGCTTGGATATGCTTCCCGGGACTGCTCCTGTTGTTAACCATAATGAGTCTAGTGGGTCAGGGGTTGTTACAGATAATACTAGTCCTGGGGATATCAGGAGGCATCGGCGGTTCTCGAATCATGCGAGGCGCGGTGATCGGCCTCAAAGAGAATGACTATTTTCAGGCCGCCCGGGCCGTGGGCACTCCCACGGGTCAAATCCTGACTCGCCATGTCCTGCCTAATATCATGGCACCGATCATCATCGTCTTCAGCATCAACGTCGGTGGGGTGATTATCTCTGCGGCTTCTCTGAGCTTCCTCGGATTCGGTCTGCCTTCCGGGATTCCTGACTGGGGAGGTATGCTCAGCCGGGAAGGGCGTGAATACATGGAGATGGCGCCACGCCTAGCTCTCTGGCCGGGTCTTTGCCTGACGATTACCGTTTACAGTCTAAACATGTTCGGCGACGCCGTGAGGGACCTGCTGGACCCGAGGTTGCGCGGTGGCGGCGGTCGTCTCGCTGGCAGCGCCGCCCCGTCTGTTTGAGAGAGTGCGCGTGCGCTCTGCACCCGGTATCACGCCGCAGGAACGGTGACCTCCAGCCGTGGCTCCATCCCTGGCCCCACGGCTGGACTGTAGCTCCCGGCCCGCGACAGGGACGTCGTGGGCCGAGCGGCCCGGGCGAAACCCGTATGAGCAGTCCAGAAAGTCCCGCTCGTACAGAGGCTCCAACACCATATGTACCGCTCGCTGTAGCACCTTGTCCTCGAACGTCGGTATCCCGATGGGTCGGGTCTGCCCTTTACCCTTCGAGATGTGCACCCGCCGCACCGGCGGCGCCCAGTACCGGCCGGATTTCGCACGCTCCAGGAGGTCCATCAGGTTGGCCTCCAGGTTTGCGGCCGACGAACACGTCGTCGGCATGCACGTGTGGCTGCAGCGGCACGTTTTGCTACACTCGAACAGGGTATGTGTGTTCAAATACGGGGGTTCAGGGGTCCGGCTGCAATTATCTCATTGCTATACGAACGCCTCGGCGCTGTTGCGGTCCGGCACTGCCTGGCCGCCTGCTCGCCACTGCCCAGCCGCAAGCTCGCGAACGGCGACGACTCGCTGATGCCGCGTGGGGCAGGCCCGCAACGTGCGTGCCCGTGACTCTC
>JAPPGB010000182.1 GCA_028821475.1 Spirochaetaceae bacterium | reverse complement strand
CGGCGCCGGCCTCGCCGTCCGCCTGCACCTGGCTCACCGCGGTCAGCCGCGCCCGGTCGTTGCGGTGCTGACCGCCGCAGCATCGATCCGCGCGGCACACAGCCGTGCGTGTCGCGGCGGACCGCGTCGGCCGCCACCTCCACCAGTCTACATCAACCGGCGTTGCCGGGACTTCAGAAGAGAGGGGCACATCTGCGCCCGACCGGGGGGTGCAAAATGATACTCAAAGAGCCGCACGCGCGCGCGGCGTGAGCCGGGGTGAACCCGGTGAGTCACACGCCGCGCGCTTCACAAATCTGACTCTGTCTGGCCGGCCGTCTGCGTTGCGGGCGCGAGAGTAGCCAGGGAGCGGCAATCCGCTCCGCAATACTCTCAAGAACACATTTTATGGAGAAAACCATGAAATATATCGTAAGCATGAGAATGACCTTCGCGGTTGCGCTGGTCATGATGCTGACCGCGACCGGTCTCTGGGCCACTGGCGCAGAAGAGGAGGAGCCGGCAGTCGCTGCCGACAGAGAGACGGTGTTCGACCCCGCCACCGGCATAACGTGGACCGCGCCAGAATATGGCGGGACACTCACGTGGGGCGCTGCCGGTCTGCCCAAGAATACTGACCTGTGGGCGCCTGGTGGCTGGACGCCGCATCTCATCAGTGGCGTTAATGAGAAGCTGGTGCACGGCAACTGGGCAATATCCAGGGAAAAGGTGGCTGAACTAGCTTGGATTTATTCGGGCCCAGAGATGTACCGAGGGGCTCTGGCTGAAAGCTGGGAAATGCCCGACGACACAACGTGGATCTGGAACATCCGCCAGGGCGTTCACTACCATGATAAGGCGCCGATGAACGGTCGGGAGTTCGATGCTTATGACGTCGAATGGAACTATCACCGCTTTTGGGGTATGGGTGATTTCACCGAAGACGGACCTACCCCCAACTTGGGTGTAAGAGCTTTTGGTATAGAGCTCGAATCGGCAACGGCCACCGACAAATGGACGGTTGAGCTTAAGCTGACGAGGCCTTACCCCAATACGGTGTACTTAATGTCCCACAACCTGACTTGGATGTTAGCCCGCGAGGTAGTCGAGCAATACGGCGACTATGGGGATTGGAGGAACGTGGTCGGCACGGGGCCCTATCAACTGACTGACCTTGTCGACGACACCTCGGCAACCTGGGAGAAGAATCCCAACTACTGGGGTGTTGACGAAAAATTCGGAACCCCCCTACCCTATATTGACACGTTAAGGAACCTCGTTATACCAGACGCGACAGCACGTCTGGCGGCAATGCGCACGGGTAAGATTGATATGCTTAGTATGACCGGCGACGCGCGGATATTCAGCGTCGACAATATAGAGAGCCTGCAGAAGACCAACCCTGAAATCGAGGTGGTGCCCGTTTATGCCTTTTCCAGTGGCTCTCATATTTTTAACCAGTCTCTGCCAATCATGCAGGACGTCAATGTGCGCAAGGCACTGCAGATGTCAGTGGACCGTGAGACAATTTCCGCTACCTTCCTTAAGGGTTGGGGAGATCCAACACCTAATGGGATAGTAAGTCAAAGGCAGGCAGGGTGGAACTGGCCATATGAAGAATGGCCCGAAGAGGTCAAGGCAGGCTATAGGTATGACCCGGAAGAGGCAGAAGCGTTGCTTGATGAGGCCGGATATCCACGAGGCGCCGACGGCGTTCGATTCACGCTCAAGATAGGCCATGGCGCTTGGGCCGATCCGGCCTATCCAGAAGTCGTCATAGCGTACTTCGACGCCATTGGCGTTAAAAGCGAGCTGATTGTGGTTCCGGGCGCTGAGGTGGGACATTACATGTCTACGGAAGCGCACGATCTCCACATGGTTAATTGGGTGGGATATCCGATATTTCCCCCCTCGCCCGATGTATATAGGCTAACAAGCAACCCCTGGAGTCGAACACTCGGTCGTCACTGGAGCAAAGCGAAGGACCCGGAAATGGACGCCCTGATTGCCGACATGCAAGCTACTACCACCGAGGAGGAGTGGCAGAGCTTACATGTACAGGTCGATGAGAAAACGGTAAGGGAGCACTGGGGCCTGGTCAAACCCATCTCCCCTCAGTTTAGCGTGACCCAGCCGTGGGTCGAGGGCTATTTCGGTGAAGCAGGTCTGGGATACGCTGAACGTAATACCTTCAAGGCCCGCCTCTGGATTGATAGTGCGCTGAAGGAATCAATGGGTCGTTAGGGGTTTCATCCCCTTGTGGCTGACCTCTGGGAAAAAGGGAGCTGGGGGGCTCAAGCCCCCCAGTTTTCCCATACTCGTGTGACATGAGAGCCTATATCATAAGGCGGTTATTGCTCATAATCCCCACCCTGTTCATTTTGAGCATCCTGATCTTTCTCTCGGTCCGCTTCATCCCCGGCGATATAATAGACACCATGGCGGGAACTATAGATTCGACGCAGATGCACCTGGACCGTGAAGCTGTTGAGCGTATGCTGGGACTAGACGTGCCTGTCTACGTGCAGTACGGACGCTGGATAGGAGTGTTGCCTACCCCTGACTGGATTACCAAGGAGTCCCACTTCAACGGTATCCTCCAGGGCACCCTTGGCCAATCACTGATTGGCGGCCAACGCCCGATAGAGGAGCAGATAATACAAAGACTGCCAGTAACGATTCAGCTTGGCGTCATGGCAATCGTAATCGGGCTGGTGATAGCCCTGCCCGTCGGCATCTACTCGGCGATTCGCCAGGATACGGCCGCCGACTACGTGGGGCGCACCGCGGCCGTCATCGGCCTGGCAACGCCTAACTTCTGGCTGGCAATTATGGTAACGCTCTACCCGGCAATCTGGTGGGGCTGGTCGCCATCGGTAGAGTATATCCGTCTTGTCGAAGACCCGATGCGGAACCTGGGGATGTTTCTCATTCCCGCCGTGATTCTGGGGACGGCCATGTCTGCCGCCACCATGAGGCTGACACGCACCATGATGCTGGAGGTGCTCAGGCAGGACTATATCAGGACAGCCTGGTCCAAGGGTCTCAAGGAGAGGGTAGTTATTGTGAGACACGCCGTTAAGAATGCCCTTATCCCGGTGGTTACGTTGATAGGCCTGCAGTTGCCTCTGCTGGTAGGTGGCTCCGTTATCATGGAGAACATATTTAACCTGCCGGGGCTAGGTCGTATGTTTCTGGATTCACTCGAGGCCAGAGACTACCCGGTGATCCAAGGAGTAAACCTGTTTTTCGCCACCGTAGTCATGCTTATCATTTTGCTTATCGACGTGATTTATCCTTATTTGGACCCCAGGGTCCGCTACAGCTAAAGGAAGCATATGAGCGACGCCACGGGGATACCATCAGCAGAAATTGCGCAAAAGAGACGTTCCCGGCTGGCTGCGTTCTTTATTAGGCTGGTCAAGGAGAAGCCGCTGGGTACTGCCAGCGGGATTATCATATTGATATGGATTTTGATCGCTATCTTTGCCGATGCTCTGACCCCTTATCCACCTTTTGAAATGAACCTGGCAGACCGGCTGCAGGGCTCATCCGCCCGGCATCTCCTGGGGACGGACCACATAGGGCGAGACGTCTTGAGCCGCCTGATCCTCGGGGCGCGTACTTCGATACTGATCGGTCTGGCAGCGACCGCTCTGAGTACGGTGATCGGTACCCTGATTGGCGGCACTTCAGGATTCCTTGGTGGTAAGTTTGACATTGTAGTGCAGAGGGTTGTCGATGCCTGGATAGTGTTCCCGGGACTGCTCCTGTTGCTCACCATAATGTCTATCGTGGGGCGCGGTATACCACAGATAATACTGGTCCTGGGGATATCAGGAGGCATTGGCGGCAGCAGACTGATCCGCAGCGCCGTTATCGCCATCAAGGGGAGTGACAACTTTCTGGCAGCAGAGGCGGTTGGCAACACAAAATGGCGTTCACTCATCCGCCATGTCCTGCCCAATGTTATGCCTGTCGTCATCATCACGTTCTCGATAACCGTGGGAGGCGTAATCCTGAGTATTGCTTCTCTGAGCTTCCTCGGATATGGTCTGCCCCCCACGACTCCTGACTGGGGAGGTCTGCTCAGCCGGGAAGGGCGTCAATACATGGAGCAGGCGCCCTGGCTGGCGGTCTGGCCCGGTCTTTGCTTGACTATTGCCGTTTACTGTCTCAACATGCTCGGCGACGCCATCAGAGACCTGCTCGATCCCCGGCTACGGGGCGGCGAGGGCCGTTATGGCGCCACAGGAAAACGCAAACGAGGCCTCCTCTCCCGGCTGCTCAACCCCTTCTCTTAGCAGAGACGGTCTCATAGGAGAACAGGATGAGTCTGGTATTGACGCGGATGTTGGGTGGACGCACTCAGGAACCTGCTCGATCCGCGGGTGCGGGGTGGTTGGAAACCGGCAGGGTTAATGACCCCGGCGTTCCGCCAGGTGCGCACCGCCACAGCCGCGCCGGTAAGCGAGAAACTGCGCCTGTTCACCGAGTCGTGTACGCGCCTCGCATCGGACGCTGAGCGAAGGCGCACCACGCGCACCCCGCCGTGACCGCTGTAGCCGGCGGTGGGCCGGCTGCAGCGGTAATCAGTTCGGGGTCACGGCGACGCTGCGGATCTGGCCGAACTCCTTGTCCAGCTTGCGCCAGGAGTCGCCGTTGTCGTCGCTCGCGTACACTTGGCCGAGGAGGCTGAAGCCCACCACCACGCCGGGCAGGTCGCGGTGCATCGCCAGCCAGTACATCACCGAGTTGGGCTGCTCCGGCATCGACAGCGTCTCCCAGCTCGCGCCGCCGTCGCGGGTGCGGCGCACCGCTCCGGTGATGCCGGGGATGCTGTTGCCGGTGCCCACGAACATCATGTCCGGATCGTTCGGGTTGATGATCATGCAGCGGCAGTAGGAGTGCCCGGACTGGTCGTCGAGCGGAGCGAACTGGTGTACGCGCCAACTGGCGCCGTCGTCGGTGCTGGTAGCGAATCCCATCGGGCTGGTGGTGTGGACGATGGTACTTGTGCCGTTGCGGATGCCCATGCCGTGCACGTCGTTGTAGAACAGTTCCGGTCCCACCGCCGCGCGGCGCTCCCAGGTGTCGCCGCCGTCCCGGCTGCGGTGCACGCCGTCCACCTCCACACCCGCCCACACGGTGCGGTGGTCGCGCGGGTCCACGACGATGACGGTGGTGCGCGGCGGCCACAGCGGCGCATCGCGGTCGGTGAAGGTCAGCCTGTCCCACGTGGTGCCGCCGTCGCGGGTCCGGAACCCGTCCGGCCGCGTGCCGACGTAGATCGTGCCGGTGTCCTCCGGGTCGATCGCCAGCGACCAGATCTCCACCGGGGCGCGCGGGGTCTCGAATCCCTCGGCCGCCGACGGTAGCGGCTCCCAGATCTGGCCGTTGTCGTCGCTGCGGTACAAGCCCCAGATGTCGGTGCCGGCCAGCAGCCGGTGCGGATTGTCCGGGTAGACGGCGAGCGCGCGCACGTTGCCCTCCAGCCCGCCCACCGCGCTCGGCGGCGGCTCGCTGCTCGCCGCCCCGGCCCAACTACCGCCGCCGTCGCGGCTGATGTGCAGCCCGAAGCCCACCGTGCCGATGAAGATCGAATAGTCTCCCACCTGTTCCTCCTGGCGTTCAGTATCGCACCGCGCGACCCTCGGTCACAAGCCGCCCGCGCACCGCTCGCCGCCGACCGCCCGGTTCAGCCGGATGGCCCCAGTTCCGCGACCAGGCTCCTGATCCGCTCCAGGCTGCGCGCGTCGTCGGTGAGCTGGTCGCCGGCGATCATGCCTTCCACGCCGAAGCAGCCGTCGTAGCCGGCGGCGAGCATGGCGGCGACCGCGAACCGGTAGTTGATCTCGCCGTCCGGGATCGGGCGGCGCAGGTAGAAGGCGCGCTGCATGCCGGGCAGCGGCACCCGCACCAGGTTCTTCATGTGCCAGTAGTTGGCGTGCGGAGCCAGGGCCAGGATCGCGTCCTCGCAGCTCTCCTCCGGGGTCTCGTAGGTCCAGTAGACATTACCCAGGTCGGGGTTGGCGCCGACGTTGGGCCGGTCGATCAGCTCCAGCAGGTGAATCATCGACCAACTGTTGTCGCACAGCGTGTTCTGGTGCAGCTCGATGCTGATCGAAACGCCCTCGCCGGCGGCGCGGTCGGCGGCGGTGGCGATCCCCTCCGCGTTGATGCGGTAGTCCGATTCGCTCGCGTCGCGGCTGGAGTTCTGCGACACCGGCTCGCCGACGCCGCTCTCCGCACCGGGCAACTCGGGCACCATCGGCGCGTTGATCAGCGTATTGAGGACGCCGGCCCCGATACGCGCCGCCAGGTCGACGCCGCGCTCCAGCCGGGCGCGGTTGTGCGCCCCGACCCGCGGGTTGTGCAGGCCGCCGCCGCCGCGGATGCCGAGGCAGGGCAGGCCGGCGTCGCGCAGCTCGCGCCCGAGGGCGTCCACCTCGGCGTCGCTGCGGTCGGCCAGGTCTTCAAGTCCCAGCTCCAGCCCCTCGAAGCCGATCTCCCGCACCTTGCGCAGCCACCCGGGGCGCACTTCCGGCGGCGGCAAATGGACCGGAAACGCCTTCTCCTGGTGGAACGGATAGAACGTGCGCCCGCGAAACGCATACATCAGTTTCATGGCCGCAGTATGGCAGATATGGAGTATGGCAGATATGGCAGCCCGTGGCGCAACCCCGGCCGCATCGAGGCCCGCTCCACGCCCACGAACGCCTGGTCGAGGCCGTGTCCGTAGTCTCCCACACCGGTGTGGCCGATAATCGCAACGCGTCTGCTCATGGGCGTCCATTGAACCGCATGCAGGGGCGGACGGCCACCCCCGCCACGGTGCCGTCCTGACACTCCCGGATCGGTTGCCGAGCGTCACCGTTTTGCACCAAGATGCGCTCGTCCGCGGGCACCTTCGAATGACGACAATGACAGAGTTGCAGATCAGGGAGCAGACTTCCGCGCTGCCGGGAGTCGCACGATGAAGGCGCGACGGAGGCTGATCGCCGCGCTGGCGGGCGCCGTGGTGGTGGCGGTGTCCGCGGCGGTGTACGTGGCTGGCAACCCGGCGGATACCACCTACGAGTTCGTGGTGCGCGATGCGGTAAGCGGCAACTGGGTGTGGGACGCCTCCTTCCGGCTGCAGGGGCGGGTGATCCGGTCGCACCTGCAGAGCGATCGCGGGCCGCGGCCGCAGGTGTTCACCCGATTGCAGCCGGGGCAGGCGACGCTGGAGATCAACGCCCCCTTTTACCAGCCGCTGACCATACCAGTGACTCTGAAGCGCGGCGCTAACCGGCTCGCCGAGCCGGTGGAGCTGGTCGGCCTGGAGATTCCCGACCTCGCCGAGTGGATCATCTTCGAGCAGTGGGAGGGCAACGACATCGTTCAGGAACTGCGCCCGGTCAGCTCGGCGGGTCCGGCGGTGACCAATCACCCGGCCATGGACCTGTGGATCGGTGCGCGCATTTCCGTGCAGGTGAAGGACGGCGTGCCGGTGCGCGAGGAGACTGCCGCCGGCGCCGCCCGCGGCGCGGAACTGTACCGCGGCAAGCTGCAGTGGACCTGGGACGCGGCGCCGGAGACCACCTTCCGCTACGGCGCCGCCATCCCCGGTACCGAGATCGAGGCCAGTTCCGCCCCCTACTGGGTAATAGACTACCTGATCGTGGTCCCCAACCCCGCGGCGGACGGCGCCGGCGACATCGACCGCATCATGGAACAGACCTGGGACTTGCCGCCGGAGGCGATTGCCGCCGAACTGGAATCACACGAGAAGGCGGGCACGCTGAGTGCGTACCAGTTCACCTCCTGGAACGTGGCGGGCGGCCGCCGATGATCCGCACCGAGCGTCTGACCAAGCGCTACGGCTCGTTCACGGCGGTGGCGGGCATCGACCTGAACATCCCGGCCGGCGAGATCTATGGCTTCCTGGGCCCCAACGGCGCCGGCAAGACCTCGACCATCCTGATGCTGCTCGGCGTGGTGAAGCCGACCGCGGGCGAGATCCGGCTGTTCGGCGAGCCCTACAGCGCGGCCCGGCTCGACCTCCGGCGGCGCATCGGCGTGGTGCCGGAGAAGCACCCGGCCGGGATGTGGAGCTGGATGACCGCCGGCGAGTACCTGCGAATGTTCGCCGAGCTGTTTCGCGTCCCGGAGGCGGACCGCCGCATCGACCATCTCCTGGAACGGGTCGGCCTCGCGCAGGTGAAGCACAAGAAGTTCGCCCAGTTCTCGCGCGGCATGCTGCAGAAACTGTCGATCGTGCGGGCGCTGCTGCACGATCCCGACATCCTGTTCCTGGACGAACCGATCTCCGGGCTCGATCCATTCGGGGTCAAGCAGATTCGCGACCTGATCCTGGAGGAGAGCCGCGAGGGCCGCACCATCTTCGTGTCGTCCCACCTGCTGTCGGAGATGGAGAAGGTGTGCGAACGGGTGGCGATCATCTACCGCGGCCGGCTGCTGGCCGAGGACCGCATGGAGCACCTGCTGTCCGCGCTGGCCACGGACCGCGAGATTCACGTCGACCTGGAGCGGGTTCCGCCCGAACTGCCGGACCGGGTGGCGGCGCTCGAGTTCGCGCTCGGGGCGCAGCGGCGCGGCAATACCCTGGTGGTCAAGGTCGCCAAGACCGGCGACAGCCGGCGCGCGCTCAGCCAGTACCTGATCGACCAGGACCTGGTGCCGCTGGGCATCCAGGAGCAGAGCCTGAGCCTGGAGGAGGCGTTCGTGACCATCACCAGCGAGAACGTCGACCTGTTCGCCGGCATGGGCGGCGAGCCGCGGCCGGCCGGCGAGTCCCCGGCGCCGGACCAGCCGCGGCCGGCCGGCGAGCGGCGCTCCGAAGGCGCATCGTGAACCAGCGCCTCCACGCCACCGCCGTGATCGCACGGCGGCGCATCCTGGAGACCGTCATCTCGCCCGGCTACTACGTGGCTCTGACCATCGGGCTGGTGCTGGCCCACCTGCTGGTCGCCGGCTTCGTGCGGACCGTCGATTCGAGCGGCGTCAACCTGTCGCTGGTGCCCGCCTACGACCTGGCCGGCCGAGGCCTCGCCGGGGCGTTCGGCAGCACCTTCACGGCCAAGCTGTTCGCCGAGGGGCCGTTCCTGTTCACGCTCTACGCCGCCTTCCTGCCGGTCCTGCTCTACCTGGCGGTAAGCTCGGTGTTCCGCTTCGGCCTGGAGAAGAAGGTCGGCGCCCTGGAGCTGCTCACCTATGGGCCGGCGGACGCCACCGCCTACTTCCTGGCCGCGCTGATCAAGGACCTGCTGCTGACCGCCGCGTCGCTGGCGGTGCTGACCGGCTTCCTGCTGGCCGCCGCGGGCCTCAACAACCTGGTGCTCGGGGCATCGTTCATCCAGCACCTGGTAATCCTGCTGTTCGTCGCCGGCGCATGCTACGGCTACGGCATCCTGGCCGCCTCCCTCACCGACAACTCCGCCTCCGCCGTCGCCCTGTTCCTGGGCGTGATCCTGGTGTTCGCGGCGGTGACGATCGGCTCCTTCGCGGTGATCGGCGGCTACGTGCGCAACCTGGCGAGCGTGTTCGCGTGGATCATCAAGTGGATCTCGCCGCTATTCTACTGGGACCTGGCGCTGCGCTTCGCGGAGGTGGGCAACTGGGGCATGTACCTGGCCTGCGCCCTGCTGCTGGCGGTGCTGGCGGCGGCGGTGCTGGCGGTCAGCCACCTGACCATGAAGGTACGCGGGGTGCGCCCATGACGAGCGAGGTGCCGGTGATGGACCGGGTTCGCGTAATGGACCGTCTGCGTCGCCGCGCACCGGCGATCCTGCTGATGGTGCTCGCCGCGACCGGGCTGGCGGCGCAGGCGCCGCTGCGCGAAGAGCAGTTCGTGTACTCGATCGTGGCGTTCAGCGGGCGCGACTACGCAGGCACCTTCGCACGCCGGGAAGCGGACACCATCTACCTGATGGCCGACGTGGACAACTTCATTACCGCCCGCAACGCGCTGGTCTACTTCTGGCCGATCACCGGCGAGTGGAAGCTCGACCTGGCCGGGCTCGACGTGCCGTTCGAAGGCACGCTGGAGCTGAATGGGCGCGGGCGGGAGCCGGAGCGCATCGGCATGACTCCCTACACCTACTACAACGTGCGCGGCGAGTACGAGCTGAACTGGGAAGTGGCCATCGAGGAGGAGGCCGAGGCGGTGGTGCAGCACTCGCGCGAGCTGATCGCGGCCTACTACGCCGCCGTTCAGACCCACCAGCGGGAGCGCGCCCTGTACGAGGAACTGCTCAATGAGCTGGCGACGGTCATTACCGCGCTGCGCCGGGAAGGCAGGGACGTGACCGAGCTGGTCGCCGAGCTGGAGAAGCTGGAGGCCCCGGCGCCGCCTGAGCCCCCCGACCACTACGTCGTGCCGCCCTCCACGGTCCAGCAGGCGTTCATTCTCAACCTGCCGGTAGGGGAGTACGACATTCGCTTCCTGACCGCCGGCGGGGAAGTGATGGAGGGATCGGAGCGGCGCATCGTGACGTTTGCGCGCCGCCGCGCGGAGGCGGTGGGCATGGAGGTGATCCCGGGCGACAAGTGGACGCGGCCGGTGGAGTCCACCAGCCCGTCGGCGGTGCTGTACGTGGACGGCTCCACGGACCTGTACCTGCGCCCGTTCTACCAGCAGGAGTACAACGACCTGTTCTACGAGAAGCTGCGCCGCAACGACGCCAGGGGCAATCCGGGGCTGATGAAGTGGGTACGGATTCAACAGGTGCCGGGCGCCTCCCTGTCGGTCAGCGCCGGCGGTGCACGGTCACAGGCCGCCGATCCGCGGATGGTGCAGGAGGCGCCGTTCTTCGTCGAGCAGATCCCCGGCGGGGCGCTCGGCTACCGCATCGTGCCGTTCGATCCCGACGGCGCGCACCTGGGCCGCGAACCGTCGCTGCGCGCGTTTCGCCTCCCGGTGTCGGCCCGGCAGCCGGTCCTGCACCTGCGCGTCCTCGACCGTGCCGGCGACGTCCTGCCCTCCAGCGACCGCCAGGTACGCATCGTCGCTCCGCCCGCCAACGGCTGGCTCACCCTCCTGCCGGCCGCCATCCCGCTGCTGATCCTGGTAGTCGCGCTCGCCCTCCGCTCCCGCCGCGTGAGCCGGTGACTGTGATCGAACCTCAGGACAACAGCGCGATTCGCTGTACTCAAACCGGTGACGGCACTGTCGAACTGGTATTCGATCCGCCGGGGCAGCGGGTGGTGGTGTTCAACGGCGCGTTGCTGGCGGAGCTGGAGCGGGTGGTGAGTGCGCTGGAAGCCGACATTGCCGGCGGGCGGGAGGTGCGGCTGCTGCTGGTGCGCAGCGCGAAGCCGGACTGCTTCATTGCCGGCGCCGACATCGGCGAGCTGCTGGCCCTGCCGGACGCGGACGCGGCCACGCGCCTGAACCTGTCCGTGCACGCGCTGTTCGACCGCTTCCAGGCGCTGCCGGTGCCCTCCGTGGCGGTGATCGACGGCGCCTGCCTCGGCGGCGGCACCGAGTTCGCGCTGGCCTGCGGCTACCGTATCGCGACCGACCACCCCAAGACGCGCATCGGCCTGCCGGAGGCGACGCTGGGCATCATTCCCGGTTGGGGCGGCACCCAGCGCTTACCGCGCCTGATCGGGCCGGGGGCCGCCTTGCCGCTGGTGGTCGGCGGGCGGCCGCTGAGCGGACCCGAGGCCGCGGAGGCGGGTCTGGTCGACCGCTGCGTGGCGAGGGACGGCCTGGAGGCGGCCATCGCGGAGTTGCGCGCCGATCCTCCGGCGCATGCGGCGCCGCCCGGCGTGATGCCGCCGGTCAGCGATGCGCTCGCCGCCGAGGTGGAGGCGGGCATCCGCCGCGGCCGGCTGCACCCGGC
>JAPPGB010000181.1 GCA_028821475.1 Spirochaetaceae bacterium | reverse complement strand
TATCTCAGTAGCAAAGAATTAAGTGCGTTCACCCCCCTCTGGAACTTCGGTCTATATGCGCTCCGGGGCTGATTTGGTATGATTTCTATACCTTGTGAGCTTCGAGTACGATGCGGCGAAGAGCCGGGCCAACGAGCGCAAGCATGGTATCGATTTCGAGCAGGCGCAGACCTTGTGGGACGATCCGGACCGGGTCGAGATTCCGGCTCGCACCGTCGATGAGCCCCGGTTTCTGGTTGTCGCGAAGACCGGCGGCAAGCACTGGTCTGTCGTGTTCACGTACCGCGATCGGCGACGAAGGATCATCTCGGTACGCCGGGCGCGCAAGGAGGAGATTGCCATCTATGAAGGCTGAAGAGTTCGATCGGCGCTTTGATGCGGGAGAGGACGTGACAAAGCACCTGGACCTGGCAGGCGCCGGGAGGCCAGGCCAGAACGTCAAGCGTGTGAACGTCGATTTTCCGGTGTGGATGATTGCGTCGCTGGACAAGGAGGCCCGGCGGCTCGGCGTCCCGCGCCAGTCGATCATCAAGGTTTGGCTAGCGGAGCGCTTGGAGCGTGCCGGCTATCTTTCACCGTAGTATCGAGAAAGGAGCCCACGCCCCCGGCACTGGAGTCGGCGTCGGCGCCCGTGGGGCAGGTCGCCGCCCTGCTGCGCACCGATCCCTGGTTCGGGATTCCCGTGGAGCGAGCGTGGTGGTAGGGGCAACTCCACCGACCTGCCGCTCACGGCAACCTTGGAAGTAGTGGCGGAGGCTGCCGCAGACGTCCGACGATCGGCGAAGCACCGGCAATTGACACGTTGTTTGGTTGATTCGGTTAACATTATCCAGGTATATGTTAAGTGAGACAAACGTATGACGAGGCTCACGAGACTCGCCGGCGCTCCCCCGGCCGCGGTCGAGGAAGCGCTGCAGCGGCTGGGGCGGAACATCCGCACGGCGCGGCTGCGCCGCAACCTCCCGCAAGCCGCGCTGGCCGAGCGCATGGGCGTGTCCCGGTTCGTGGTAGCCGACGTGGAGCGAGGCAAGCCGACGACCGGCGTTGCCGCCTACATCGGCGCACTGTGGGTGCTCGGTCTGCTCGGCGGCATGACCGAGGTGGCAGATCCTGATCGTGACGAGGAAGGCAAGGCTCTGGAACGCACTCGCAGCCCACGGCGCGCGCGGGGCCGCCGGCCGCTGAGTGATGACTTCTGAACGCGACTGCTTCGTCTACATCGTGCTGCCCGGCGCCACCGAGTTCGTGACCGCCGGGCGCTTCCGCTGGATCGACGACGGCGCCGCGGCGGTCGGCCGCTTCGTGTATGGCCGCTCCTACCGCGATCGAGCCGATGCGGTCGAATTGGATCCCGTCGAGTTGCGCCTTTCCGCCCAGGTGTACGAGACGGCGCGCATGCAGGGGTTCTTCGGCGCGACCCGGGATTCGATGCCCGATTTCTGGGGACGGCGCGTGATCGAGCGCAACTCCGGCACCACGGAACTCGGCGAGTTCGACTACCTGGTGCAGGGGCCGGACGACCGCGCCGGAGCGCTGGGTTTCGGGCATACCGTCGCGCCGCCCGCCGCGCGGCGCCGGTTCAACCGGACGCTGAACCTTGCCGCACTGCAGCGGGCCGCCGATGCCGTCCTGGACGACGATCGGGAAGCCGCGGGGGCCGCCGCGGATCGGGTCGAGGAGCTGCTCCTGCTCGGCACGTCGATGGGCGGGGCGCGCCCCAAGGCGGTGGTGGAGCACGACGGTGGCCTGTGGCTCGCCAAATTTGGACGCACCGATGACCGCTGGAACGAGTCGCGGGTCGAGCACGGCATGCTCGCCCTTGCCCGGGCATGCGGCCTGTATGTTGCCGACAGCCGGATCGAGGCGGTTGCAGGACGCGACGTGCTGCTGGTGCGGCGGTTCGACCGCGAGCGGGTAGATGACGGTGCAACCGCGGCCGGCCATCGCCGCCACCGGATGGTCAGCGCCCTGACGCTGCTGCGCACCGGGGACGGGCTTGCAGACCGTGGCGACTGGTCCTACCTGACGCTCGCCGACGAGGTGCGCCGCGCGAGCGCGCGACCGGAACACGATCTGCGTGAGTTGTTCGGCCGGATCTGCTTCAACGCGGCGGTGTCCAACCTGGACGATCATCCGCGTAATCACGCACTCCTGGCGAGGGGACGCCAGTGGCGGCTGAGTCCGGCCTACGACCTGACCCCCTTCGCCCGTGGTGGCGCAGGAACGGCGTGACCTCGCGATGACCTGCGGCCGCTTCGGGCGGCATGCCAACAGGGCCAACCTGCTGACCGGCCACGGCCGTTTTCTGCTTGATCGGTCCGCGGCGGCGGCGCTGTTCGACGGCATCGCGAGTACCGTGCAGACACGATGGCACACCGCGATGCGGCGCGCCGGAGTGAGCGCACGAGACTGTGAGGCGATCAGGCCCGCGTTCCTGTACGACGGCCTGTTCCACGAGCACGTGGCCGAGCAGTGTGGAGTACGGCGAGCATGAGGCCTGACTGGTTACGCTGCGAGCACGCGGTCGATCCGCTGGGCATCGACGTGCGCCGGCCGCGGCTGCGCCGACAGACGCCGGCCGATCCGCGCGCCGTCAGCGGCGAAGACGCGTGGCGCTGGCCAAGGAGATCAATGCGCGTTCCACCGGCGCGATCGCGCCACAGGTCGGGCCTCCGGACGGGCATCCCGGACGGGACAGTTCCGGGGATCGCCGATATTATGGAGAACGTCGGCAGTGTCACGTCGATCCTACTCAGGCTGCCACCGTTTCCGACTCGCCGGTAGTCTTGAGCGCCGTTCGTGGGGTCGCCGGCAACCGTTCTGAATGGAGAATGCGCATGATCAACACGCTCCGGTTGAACAATTTCAAGAACTTTGCCGACGAGACCTTGCGCGTGGGGCCCTTCACGGTAGTCGTGGGAGCAAACGCAAGCGGCAAGAGCAACGTACGAGATGCCTTTCGGTTCTTGCACGGCATTGCCAGGGGTTACACTCTACCGGATGTCATCGGCGGGAGATATGGCGCGGGCGGTCACGTGGAGTGGGAGCAGATACGGGGCACGGCAACGGAGGTAGTTCGCTTTGGAGAGTCTCAGTTCTCACTGTCGTGCGGGATGACTCTGGACGAGACCGACGTACACTACATGATTAATATCAAAGTGGAGCCTCGATCCGGCCGATTCAACGTCTTTGTGGAACAACTCGTAGTTGACGGATCGCCGATCTTCACAAGCGTTCCCGGAGATCCAGATCACGCGCAGTCGGATGACCGTTTTCGCTTTCTGAGTACGGGAAGCACGGGGACTCAAAGAGACACAATGATCGCTATACGCCCGGATCAACCCACGTTGACGCAGATCGAAGAACTCAGCCAAGTAGAACGATCGCACAAGAAGTGGGCTTCTCGGGTTGCTCAGGCTCTTGTTGGGATGCGGTTTCTTGACTTGGCACCCGATCGGATGCGGCAGCCTGCGTTTCCCGGCCAGACTGTCCTTGGAGACAGCGGCGAGAATCTCCCGACCGTCCTGAAGGAGATCTGCGCGGACGACCAGCGTAAGAGGACCTTGGCGGCGTGGACACAGGCGTTGACACCGATGGACGTTAATGACTTTGAGTTTCCGACCGATCCGACCACCGGCCGGGTGCACTTGGTCATTGTTGAGGGTAACGGTAACAAGGTGTCAGCGTACTCGGCGTCGGACGGTACGCTGCGCTTTCTCGCCATGCTGGCAGCCCTTCTCGGAAAGAACCGGGCCCGCTTGTACGTGTTCGAGGAGATCGACAACGGAGTACATCCCTCCCGCCAGCACCTGTTGGTGGACCTGATCGAGGGCCAGACCGCAAAGGGGAACCTTCAGGTAGTCACGACTACACACTCGCCCGACCTGATCGAGTTGGTCGGTCCTGACACGTTCAGGAGTACGTCCGTCGTGTGCCGTTGTCCCGATACGGACGATTCCGAAATCCGCGCGGTCGCGGAGCTGCCAAACGCTAGTGAGTTGCGTAAGTCGCAGGGCTTGGGTAGGCTTCATCGGTCCGGCTGGATGGAAAATGCGGTGCTGTTCGACGGACGCGGACAAGAGGAGAACATGTGCTGAAGGTTCTTGTCATTCCCGAGGATTTTCGAAACGACCAATACATCCTTCGACCTCTCTTCCGACGGCTTTTTCGATCCCTGAAACGGAATGCCAAGGTTGAGGTCTTGATGGATCCGTTACTTGGCGGAGTTGGCGAGGCACTGAACGCCGAGCGGCTGGCCGAGGTCGTCAAGCAGTACGCCATGGTCGACTTGTTCATTCTTTGCGTGGATCGGGACGGAGTTGCAGCACGGCACCAGCGTCTTGCCGCAATTGAACAGGAGTTTGGAAACCCGGCTCGCCGTTTCTTGGCCGAAAGTGCTTGGGAAGAGATCGAGACCTGGGTGCTCGCAGGAATAAGCCTCCCCGATGACTGGCACTGGGCCGACGTTCGCTCTGAAGTGCACGTGAAGGAGACCTACTTCGACCCGCTTGCTCAACAACGGGGCGTAGCCGATGGTCCGGGGCGCGGACGGAAGAGCTTGGGAGAGGAGGCCTCTCGCAACATAGGGGCGATCCGCCAGAAGTGCCGGGAAGACTTCGACCGCCTTGCTGAGCGAATTGGCCTGACGGCATAGCAACGATCCTCCTCGGGTCGTGTGGTGTGGAGTAGCGGGTATCGCAATGGACCTACCGGCTTCCAGTTGCGCCGCGGAACCTACTAGGGTCGGCCCTGATGCCGCGTCGGCGTGGCTGTCTGCAGCCGGCTGCGTGCGTCACGGAGGTGGACGAGTGACAACTGCGATGCAACGGGATCGGGGAGTGCGGCCGAAGATTGGCGTGTTCGGGATTGGGCTGGCGGCGTATTGGCCGCAGTTTGCGGGGTTGAAGGAGCAGCTCCAGGGTTACCAGCGCAGCGTGGAGGAGCGTGTCGGGCAGTGGGCGGAGGTGGTGTCGGCGGGGCTGGTGGACTCGGCGCCCGGCGCGGTGGAGGCGGGCAACCGACTGCCGCGGCCTCGATCACAACGAATACGGCGGCATCGCCGCCGGCTTCGCCCTCGGCTGCTCGCTGCTCACCTCGCGCGGAGTGCTGTGCAGCGGCGAGGGCGACCTCAAGAACTGCCAGGCGATGAAGATCGTGGACACCTCGGCGCCGGCGATAGCTATTCAGAGGTGACGGCGATGGACTTCGGCGAGAACTCCATCCTGGCCGGCCACGACGGCCCGTTCCACCTCGCCATTTTCCTCCGAGCGGCCGCTGCTGCGCGGCCTGGAACTGTTCCACGGCAGCACGGCGCCGGCGTGGAGACGCAAGTGCGTCACGGCTCGGTGACCCTGCTGTCAATGTTTGAACGGCCACAAGCGCCGCAGAAACGCCAGCCGCTGCTGCCCATAGAGCGCCACGTCGACCGAGCAATCGGCTCCACTCAGCACTACGCACAGGCACAGCAACAGAATCTCGCCGGTCTCGCCTTCCGTAATGGCCATGATCGCAATCTCCCACAGCTATGTCCCAAACTGCGGCCATCCGGTCCGCAGTGGTCGATGTCATGCCCGCGAATGGCCGCTGTACCGACTACCACGCTACTGTGGGCCCCGGCCAGTCCAAGGAAAGTGAGGATTTCTGCTCAACCCGAGTCTGTCGGTAGTAGACCGTCGCCGCGCCCGTCGTGTCGCACTCTTCGCTACGGTTCAAAGACACGCCCAAACTCGAACAGCCATGTACTCCTGCTTGATTCCCCTGATACTCCAGCAACCTGCACCAGTTGACGGTCATCGCCCGTAAGAATAGTATTGCGCAACGTACCCTAACCAAAAGGACGAAATGATGCAACCGATCACCATTGCAGACCCACAGGCCCGTTCCGTTGATCTCGTGGCAAACAATCTCGCGCGACTCAGGGCGCTGTTTCCAGATGCGTTCACCGACGGCAGGGTTGATTTCAATGTGTTACGTGACCTATTGGGCGACGCAGTGGACGACGATGACGAGAGGTATGGATTCAATTGGCATGGCAAGCGCCGCGCTCGCCGGCTAGCACTTACACCCAGTGCGGGTACTCTACGTCCCTGCCCTGAAGAGAGCGCAGGTTGGGCAACTTCTAGGAACTTGATGATCGAAGGCGACAATCTGGAAGTGATGAAGCTGTTGCAGAGAAGCTATTCCGCGAAAGTAAAGATGATCTACATCGATCCTCCGTACAACACCGGGAAGGATTTTATCTATCCAGACAATTACAAGGACGGCATCAGCAATTATCTGAGAATCACAGGCCAGGTAGATGACGATGGCAACAAACTCTCTTCAAATACTGAGACCTCGGGACGCTTCCACACTTCTTGGCTAAACATGATGTACCCGAGGCTGAAAGTCGCCCGCAATCTTCTCAGCTCAGATGGTGTGATCTTCATAAGTATTGATGAAAACGAGAACGCACGGTTGCGTACGATGTGCGACGAAATTTTCGGAGAAGAGTGCTTTATTGCTGAACTCACGTGGAAGAAAAAGTCGGGAGGCGGTGGCGACGTGGGTTCGATTGTAATCGACCATGAATACATCGTTTGCTACGGTCGCACGTCTGAGCCGAAGTTGAATAACGACCCTGATGCCCAGGTTACGACCAGTTACAACAAAACCGACGCCGACGGTAGGCGTTATAGCTTAGATCGGCTAGATAAGCAGTCGCTCGGATATCAAGAGTCGCTCGACTTTCCTATAAGTGGGCCAGACGGGAGAACGTATGCAGTTAAGCATGCGAATCCGGATCATAAGGTCGCAAGGTGGCGGTGGGGGAAGGAGACAGTCCGCGAGCGGTACGATGAATTGGTGTTCAATTGGCCTCATGTCTACACGAAGAATTACGAAAAGAAAGACGGATCCAAACCGAGAAGTCTACTCGTGGAGGAGCGTTTCGGACGAACGCGGACAGGCAAGACGGACTTGAAGGCCTTGTTCGATATAGAGGTCATGGATTTTCCGAAGCCGGTCCGCTTGATGGCCCATCTCTTAGCGATTACAGTGAACCAAGGCGACATTGTAATGGACTTTTTTGCAGGCTCATGTCCACTTGGGCAAGCGATATTCGAAGTGTCAGAGAAAAAAGGAATACAAGCTCGATTCATTTTGATTCAACTTCCCGAGCCAGTCTCAGTTTCAAGTCAGAATGGAAAGAACGCATTGTCGGTAGGATGCAATACGGTAGCTGATATCGGTAGAGAGCGTCTCCGGCGAGTTGCGAAGAGGATCCGAGACAACGACTCTAGTAATGCCGGAGATGTCGGGTTCAGAACGTTCAAGCTAGATAGTTCGAACATCAGGCCGTGGGGACCTGCAGAGGATGATCTTGAGCAGGCTATAGCGGATCACGTCGATCATGTTAAGGAGGGGCGAAGTGAGCAAGATATCTTGTACGAACTGCTGCTTAAGCGTGGCCTTGACCTCTGCGCTACGATTGAGATGAGAGAGCTTGTGGGAAAGCGAGTTTCTGCGGTTGGCGATGGCGCGCTGATGGCGTGCTTTGCTCGGAAGATTGGTCCAAATGAAGTTGAAGAGCTATGTGAGCGTATGGCTGAATGGCACGGCGAGATGTCCAACACTGATAATACCGCAGTGTTCTTTCGGGATAGCGCGTTTGCGAGTGACGTCGTAAAAACGAACTGCACGGAGATTCTGCGGCAGCGGGGCATCCAGTACGTGCGGAGCATCTGATGAGATTTCAGTTCGAGCCGGACCTGGACTATCAGATGGACGCTATTGCGGCGGTCTGTGGGCTGTTCCATGGCCAAGAGCTTTGCCACGGCGAGTTCCGGGTAGATTATGCCATGGACGGAGGTGAGTTGCCTGGCTTGGTCGAGAGTGACTTAGGCGTTGGGAACCGTCTGACGCTGCACGACAACGTCATCTTGGAGAACCTTCGAGTAGTCCAGCTTCGGAACGGGTTGTTCCCTTCGGCGCGCTTGGATTCTCTGGATTTCACGGTTGAAATGGAGACTGGAACCGGAAAGACGTATGTATATCTCCGAACGATTTTCGAGTTGAACCGGCTATACGGATTCACGAAATTTGCAATTGTGGTGCCGTCGATCGCGATCAAAGAGGGTGTCAGCAAGTCTCTCGAAGTGATGGGTGAGCACTTCCGAGCTCTATACAGTGGTGTTTCCTTCGAGCACTTTATTTACGATTCCAGCAAGCTGGTACAGATCCGCAACTTTGCGACGAGTTCACATATTGAGATTATGGTGATGACGGTCGGTGCAATCAATAAGCTGGATTTCAATACCATCTATCAGGAGAGCGAGAAGACAGGTGGCGAGGCTCCGATTGACTTAATCAAAGCCACCAACCCCATCATCATCGTAGATGAGCCGCAGAGTGTGGACGGAGGGCTAAAAGGGCGGGGGCGCGAGGCCTTGGCGAAGATGAACCCGCTTTGTACGCTTCGCTACTCGGCTACACACGCGGAAGAATACCACATGGTGTACCGGCTCAACGCGGTGGACGCCTACGAGCGACAGCTGGTTAAGCAGATCGAAGTCTCTTCAGGTACCGTCGTCGACGACCACAGCAACGCCTACATTCGATTGCTATCGACCCGGAGTCGGAACGGGGTTGTGACTGCGCGCGTAGAGCTCGACGTCGATAGGGGTTCTGGTCGCGTACAGAGGCGACAGCTCAACGTGCAAGGTGGCGACGACTTGTGGCGCAAGACGAATCGCGAAGTCTATCGTGAACACCGTATAGGAGAGATCAGGGTACGGCGTGACAGTCAGTCGCTTGAGCTGCGTATTCCATCTGGCGAACGTTGGTTAAAGCCCGGCGAGGCCCACGGCTCCGTTGACGGTGGCGCGGTGCACCACGAGATGATAAGAAGAGCCATCATGCAGCATTTGGATAAGGAGAAGCGCCTTCAATCCCGAGGAATCAAGGTGCTCACTCTGTTCTTCATCGACAAAGTGTCGAATTACCGAGGATACGACGAGGAAGGCAATCCGATAGAGGGGGTATTCGCTCGCACTCTCGAGGGCGAATACTGTCGCATAGCTCGTGACCCAAACTACCGGGAACTGTTTGAAGGTATCGACGTCGCTAGCGTCGCCAAAACAGTGCATAACGGATACTTTTCAGTCGACCGTAACAAAAGGTGGATCGACACACCGGAGCGAGAAACAAAACAGGTCGACCGAGACAATTCCGAACGTGCGTACAACCTGATCATGCGTCACAAGGAGCGGCTGCTCAGCCTTGACGAGCCCCTGAAGTTCATCTTTTCCCACTCTGCCCTGCGCGAAGGCTGGGACAATCCCAATGTGTTCCAGATCTGTGTCTTGAGGGACATTCAGACTGTGAGGGCAAGGCGACAGACTATCGGGCGCGGACTACGGTTATGCGTCAACCAAGAAGGGGAGCGACAGAGAGGTTTCGAGATCAACACCCTTACGGTAATCGCGCAAGAGAGTTACGAAGACTTCGCTGAGAACCTGCAGCAGGAGATAGAAGAGGAGACCGGAGTCCGTTTTGGAATAGTTGAAGAACATCAGTTTGCTTTGGTCGAGACCGATGGAGCTGTGGGTTATCGCAGACGGTTGGGCATGGAACTGTCGCAGGAACTGTGGCGCTACTTGGTCGCCCACGGGTACTTGAATGACGAAGGTAAGATCACGGATGTGCTGCGAACAGCCCTATCTGCCGGCAATTTCACACTGAGCGAAAACTTTGAGCCGTTTCGCGACGCTGTAATCGAGGTGCTACGGAGGGCAGACACCCGAATCATACCGAAGAACGCAGAGGAACGTCGCACAGCACGGCCTCGCGAGTCCGTACTGCACAGTGAAGAGTTTATTTCTTTATGGGAACGTATCAAGCACAAGACAACGTATCGCGTCCAGTTTGACAACGAACAACTGCTGGAAGAGTGTGTAAAAGCGTTGAATAGCGCACCCCCGATACCGCGTCCTCGGATGAACTGGCGGACAGGTACGATACAGATCGAACAGCGTGGCGTGCAAGGCCTGTTGCGCGAAACAGCATCGCCAGTTAACCTAAGCACCGAGGTGAACGAGTGGCCAGACGTGTTGACGGAGTTGCAGGATCGCACACAGTTAACTCGTCGCAGCATTTATCGCGTCCTTTGCGACAGCGGTCGTTTGGACGACTTTGCAGAAAACCCACAGAAGTTTATCGAAATTGCGGCAGATGTTATCAACCGGCGGAAGGAGTTGGCGTTAGTCGACGGAATCAGGTACAAGCGCTCTGGGTGCGAGTCTTACTTCGCGCAGGAGCTGTTCGTTGACGAGGAACTGACCGGCTATCTGAGCAGGATGATGAAGTCGCGGAAGTCGGTGTATGATCATGTGCTCTGGGATTCGTGTAATGAAATGGAATTCGCGGAGGAGTTGGAGGCGAGCGCTGCTGTAAAGGTGTACGCTAAGCTGCCGAGGCGGTTCAAAATACCAACGCCTTTGGGCGCCTACAACCCGGATTGGGCGATTCTCGTGGAAACGGACGAGAGTGAGCGGCTGTATTTCGTGGCTGAGACCAAGGGGTCGTCGTTCGTTGACGACCTACGGAGCCGTGAACGAGCGAAAGTCGAGTGTGGTCAAGCACACTTCGAGGCGTTAGAGATAGGGGAAAACTCGGTCAAGTACCGCGTAGTGCACAGGTTCGACGAGCTGTTCAACTGACGGGAGGGCGATGATACCAACAAGTAAGCACCGCGTCGATTCAGCTCGCGAGGGTGGTCAAGCCGAACGTCAGTCGTTTGGGCTTGTATCGTTGGCGGTTGGTGACCGCAAGGTGAGGAACGAGACTCGCTCGTAGTGTGAGCTCGCGCGGATAGCCGCGCCGCGCAGCGGCCGGCGGCCGTTTGCAGCGCCGACTATAGAGGAGGCAGTGGGTGGCAACAGCAGTAGACCGGGATCGGGAAGTGCGGCCGAAGATTGGCGTGTTCGGGATTGGGCTGGCGGCGTATTGGCCGCAGTTTGCGGGGTTGAAGGAGCAGCTCCAGGGTTACCAGCGCAGCGTGGAGGAGCGTGTCGGGCAGTGGGCGGAGGTGGTGTCGGCGGGGCTGGTGGACTCGGCGCCCGGCGCGGTGGAGGCGGGCAACCTGTTTCAGAGGAGCCAGGTCGATATGGTGTACTGCTACGTGGGCACGTACTCCACCAGCTCGCAGGTGCTGCCGGCGGTGCAGATTCCGCGCGTGCCGGTGCTGGTGCTCAACCTGCAGCCGAGTTCCGCCCTGGACTACGCGCGCACCGACACCAGGGAGTGGCTGGCCAACTGCTGCGCCTGTTGCGTGCCGGAGATCAGTTGCGCGTTCAGCCGCTGCGACATCGACTTCCACGTGGTGTCGGGCATGCTGACCGAGGAACCCGGCTGCGAGGAGCCGGCCCGCCGCGCCTGGGCGCAGATCCGCGAGTGGACCGAGGCGGCCGGCGTGCTGCGCACCATGCGCCGCAGCCGCATCGGCGTGCTCGGCCACACCTACCCCGGGATGCTCGACATGTACAGCGACTTCACCCAGCACCAGGGGCAACTCGGCACCCACGTCGAGGTGCTGGAGATGTGCGACCTGGCCGCGCTGGTGCGCGCGGCGACCGAACGCGAGGTGCGCGCCAAGGAGGAGGAAGCGCTGGCGGTGTTCGAGCTGGCGGAGGACTCGCCGTCCGACCCGCTCGCGGTGCGGCCCGCCCCCGACGCGCTCGACTGGGCCTACCGCGTGGCGGTGGGCCTGGACCGGCTGGTGGCGGAGTTCGCCCTCGACGGCCTCACCTACTACTACCGCGGCCTCGGCCACAACGAATACGAGCGCATCGCCGCCGGCTTCGCCCTCGGCTGCTCGCTGCTCACCTCGCGCGGCGTGCCGTGCAGCGGCGAGGGCGACCTCAAGAACTGCCAGGCGATGAAGATTGTCGACACCTTCGGCGCCGGCGGCAGCTACTCGGAGGTGACGGCGATGGACTTCCGCGAGAACTTCATTTTGGCCGGCCACGACGGGCCGTTCCACCTCGCCATCTCCTCCGAGCGCCCGCTGCTGCGCGGCCTGGAGCTGTTCCACGGCAAGCACGGCGCCGGCGTCGGCGTGGAGACCCAGGTGCGCCACGGCCCCGTGACCCTGCTTTCGATGACCCAGACCCGCGCCGGCGACCTCAAGCTGGTGGCGGCGCAGGGCGAGAGCATCCCGGGCCCGGTGCTGCAGATCGGCAACACCGACAGCCGCCTGCAGTTCAGCCTCGGCCCGGCCGATTTCATCGACGCCTGGTGCCGCGAGGGCCCGACCCACCACTTCGCCCTCGGTGTCGGCCACATCCTCCCCCGCATCGAGAAGTTCGCCTCGATAGCCTCGCTCGACCTGCGCGTCGTCGTTTCCTGAGCATGCGGGAGCTTGTCCAGGTCGACGGCGTCACGGTTTGCCCCGGTGCGGCTGGCATCGAGGGCGTACACCTGGCGCGATCCCTCGTGCACCGAGTGGAACAGCACGTCGCCGGCGCATAGCGGAACTTCGAACTGGAGAGTATCGCTGGCCGTCAGTTGCAAGGTGGATGGGCGTGGCGCGGAACGTTGAATCGACCGGCGTGTTGTCCTCCCTATGACGCATCCCGAATCGCGGTCGCATAGACGGCGAGGTCTGATGCGCTCATCCGGAGTCCCCGCGCGATGTGCTGCCATCCGGCCAATGCACTCGCGACTTCTTTGATGATGGCGTTGGCGCGGACCAGGTCGAGCGCGAAGTATGCTGCCGCGTTGCGGGCTAGATCGAGGTCCGCGTCGGGCCCTTCTTCCGATATCCACGTCGTCAGTTCCCGCGCCTTCTCGGTCAGCGGCACCGGGTTCAGGTCATAGGCCGGCGAGAGGCGCCACTTGTCATCGCGGTCGTACAGGAAGCCATGGTTGCGGAGGTGATCGTCGAGATTGCCGGCCATCACGTTGAAGACGATCCGCCTCCACAGCTCATGCAGGTCTTCCGTCGGCGCGCTCGAATACATCCTGATGACGTCTGCGATATCCGTATAGGTCGCTTCGTCGCCGTCGCTGAGCCCGAGTAGGGTCATGGCGGAAATGAACGGGATTCTTCGCTCTTCATCGCGGTCGAACCGTGTAATCAGGGCCACCGGCCGGCCGGCCACGTCCAGCAGTGTTGCCTGAGCAACATCGATGCCCGCGGCGGCGGCGAGCTTCATCGCGAGGACTTCGCCATGCGGGATGCTGCGATAGTCGTCGTGCTTCGGAAACTTGGCGATCGCCAAGCGACCGTCATTGTCGATGACGGCGGACTTGGGGCGGGCGCCACCGAGGGGCGAACCCTCGTTGAGCAGAAGTCTCAGGTCTTCGGCAGTTTCGGCGTTGGACAGTACCGCATCGGCGGCGTTGACGAGCGCCGGTAGCCGGATCAGGGGAGGAACGCGGTAGCGTCCGATGTCGTGGTCGAAGGTCTCTTCGCCTTCCCGGCGGTACCGGAGCGCACCGATTCTCGTCTGATCGTTGATAGCGAGGAGATAGTCGATCTCGGACAGGGTGCGCTGCTCGCCGGCCTTGCGAAAGGCGCGCCGAATCAGTTGCCGGCCCCAGCGGTCCGGGGCGGTGTCGCGCAACGCGCCGGGCAGTGCCGACTTGCCGGAGGACGTGTATATCTGCGAGAGCTCCAGCGGCAGATTCGCCGGATCCAGGGCGAAAGCATCGGCGCGGTCGCGCCACGCGTCGGCGTACTCGAAGACCGAGCTTTGGCCGTGCCGCCTGGCGATGTAGTGGCACCGGCCGACGAGAGGAGTCTGACCATCGTGGTCGACGAATACCTCGATGGCGTCGTTCATGACGGTGGCCGGGAGCGGCGGCGCGGTTGCACCTTCCTGGGCAGTCGATCCTCGTCGATGTCCAGTCCGAGGGAATCGTCGCGGCGGTCGGCCGCCTGCGCGAGACGATCAGCGAGCCCCAGGATGGCCAGGACCGTTGCGTAGATGCCGATCGAGACCGATGGGTCGCCCCGTTCGACCTTGTAGAGGGTGCCGCGGCTGATGAATGCGCGCTCAGCCATGGAAACGGTCGAGATGCGACGTTTCTTGCGGGCGACCGTGATGTCAGCGCCCAGCTTGGTGAGGGCCTGCTTGGCCGTTCTGGGAAGCGCACGTGTCGATAGCGTCTTCATCGTCTGACTTATCCAGTAGGCAATAAAAGGAGATATTGTTCACTATATAAGACATATTGGAGAGCAGTCAACAGGCTTCGGGGCTTGATCCCCGGATCGGGGTGGGGCGTCGGACCGGTTCGCGGCGCCGCCGCGAGGCGTGTGCGCGGCGTGGCGGTCAGGAGTCGAGGGCGGTGCGCACCTCGGCCAGCAGGGTGGCGTTGGAGACCGGTTTCTCGAGTGCGCGGTCGGCGCCGGCGGCGGTGGCGATACGCACGGCCGACTCGGGGTCCTGGTGCATGCCGCCGCCGGAGAGGCCGACGAAGCGGATGCCGGAGCACGCTTCTCTGAGCTGCGCGATGAACCGGCCGACCGGCAGCCCCGGCAGGTGCAGGTCGGCCACCACCAGGTCGGGCAACGCGGCTGCCGCGGCGCGCAGGGCCGCCGCCCCCGAGTCCGCTTCGATCACCTCGTAACCGGCGCCGCGCAGCAACGCGGCCAGCGCGTAGCGCACCGCCGGCGCATCGTCTGCGACCAGAATCTTCGCCGCGGCGCGCATCAGTCCTGGCCGCCGAGCCGGGGAATGAGGACGGTGAATGTCGCACCGGCGCCCGGCTCGGAGTGCACGGAGATGTTGCCTTCCCAGCCGCGCACCAACCGGTACACGACGGACAGCCCGAGCCCGGTTCCGTCGCCGCCGCCCTTGGTGGTGAAAAACGGGTCGAACACGTGACGCTGCACCTCGCCGGCCATGCCGGGACCTTCGTCGGATACCGCGATGCGGACGTAGCCGCCCACCGTCAGGCCCTGCGCCAGCGCGGCCTCGGCATCGAGGGTGCAGGCGTCGAGCACCACGGTGACGGTGCCGCGCCCCTGCATCGCCTCGACCGCGTTGCTGAGCAGGTTGTCCATGACGTGCTCCAGCTCGCCGGCGTTCACGCGCACCGAGCCGGCGCCGCCGCCGAGCCGGGTGGCGACGGTGATTCCGTCCGGCGCCGATTCCCGTGCCTGCGCCACGAAGCCGGCAAGCCACTGCGCCGGGTCGACCTCCTCGGTGTCGCGGATGCCGCCGGTGGTGAACGACAGCGAGTGCCTGACGATGTCGCGACCCCGCTCGGCCGCCTCGTTGATGTGCCGCATGCCGGTACGCACTTCCTCGGGCGTGTCCGGCCGGTCGGCATGCAACTGCGACAGGGTGACGATCGGCTGCAGGACGTCGTTCAGCTCGTGCGCGAGCCCGCCGGCGACGGTGCCCACGGCCGCCACCTTGTACGCCTCGCGAAGCTGCTCCTGCAGTTCGCGGCGCCGGCGAATCTCCTCCTGGAGCTCGGCGACGTTGTGCTCCAGGCGAACGCCCAGCAGGACCGCCTCGCGGCGCCGGCGCATGGCGAACCAGGCCGCGACCACGGCCAGCGCCGGCGCGCCGGCAAGAATCTCGTCGAGGTCCCAGTCCTCGTGCTGCCGGGTCCAGTCGAACACCAGTTCGACCAGCTCGATGCGGGTAAAGAAGTAGACAAGGACCGCGCACGCTGCCGCGCCGATGACCAGGTCCCTGGCCGATGTGCTCATGCAACGATGGTACCGCCCCCCGCGGCTGCGTCAATGACAAGCCGTCTCGATACGAATGGGCGGCCCCGGAGCAGACAGCGCAACTTGTATCGGGTACGATAGATGGATAATCACGTTCGTTTGGAGGTCGTCATGAAGAGAATCCTCGCCGTGCTCGTCGCCGGCGCAGTCGCCGTAACCGCCTGGGCCGGCCCCGAGGTGGAGGTCGAACCGTTGGCGGAAGCCGAGGAGATGAGCCCGATCGACATGCTGGAGCCGGTCGATCACTCGTCGTGGGAACGCGGCCGCCACGGCGGACGCTTCGTGGTGAACAACATCTCCGACGCCAAGACCTTCAACCCGGTAGTGGCCAAGGAAACCTCGACCACCGACATCACCGACCGCCTGTTCGCCGGCATCGTACGGCGCAACCAGCTCACCCTGGAGTGGGAGCCCGGCCTGGCCGAGCGCTGGGAGATCTCCGAGGACCAGAAGACGATCACGCTGTTCCTGCGCAGCGGCCTGGTGTGGTCCGACGGCGACCCGATCACCGCCGACGAGGTCGTGTGGAGCGTCAACGAGATCTACAAGAACGAAGAGGTGGAGACCAGCGCCCGCGACGCGCTGACGGTGGGCGGCGAGTTCGCCGAGTTCGAGCTGATCGACGACCTGACCTACCGCATCGTGCTGCCGTCGGTGTACGCCGGCATCTTCGAGATCGCCTCCATCGGGCCGATGCCGCGCCACATCTTCGAGCCGCTGGTCGAGGCGGAGGGCGCCGCCGCGGTCAACTCGTTCTGGGGCGTGGACACCGACGTGAGCACCATCGTCGGCAACGGCCCGTTCCTGATCGGCGAGTACGTGCCGAACGAACGGGTGGTGATGGTGCCCAACCCCAACTACTACGAGCAGGACGAGTGGGGCCAGCAGCTTCCCTACCTGGACGAGTTCGTGATCGAGTTCGTCGAGGATCTCGAAACCGGCCTGGCCCGCTTCATCGCCGGCGAGAGCGACGCCTTCGGGCTGCGCGGCAAGGACTACGGCGCCCTGGTCGACAGGCAGGAGTCGGACAACTTCCTGATCTACAACGTCGGCCCCGCCTCCAGCACCCAGTTCATCACCTTCAACCAGAACCCGATCGAGGGCGACGAAGACGGCGGCATCGAGCCGCCGGCGCTCACCTGGCTGTCCAACAAGACGTTCCGACAGGCGATGGCGCACCTGATCGACCGCCAGACCATCATCAACAACATCGCCTTCGGCTTCGGCTACCCGCAGTACTCGTTCGTGTGGACCGTGTCCCCCTACTACTGGGAGGGCGCCGCCGACGCCGCCTTCAAGTACGACCCGGGACGGGCCGGGGAGCTGCTCGACTCGATCGACTACGTCGACCGTGACGGCGACGGCGTGCGCGAGGACCCGGACGGCAACAAGATCGAGCTGATCCTGAACACCAACTCCGGCAACGACGTGCGCGAGCAGATCGGCGAACTGTTCAGCCAGGAGGCGAAGGCGGTGGGGGTCGACGTCACCTTCAAGCCGGAGGCGTTCAACGAACTGGTCACGCGGCTGGTCGCCTCCTACGATTGGCAGATGATCCTGATCGGCCTGACCGGCTCGGTGGACCCGGTGGGGGGCGCCAACGTGTACCCGTCGCGCGGCTCCCTGCACATGATCGAGCCCAACCAGGAGTCCCCGCGCCGCGACTGGGAGGCAGCGGTGGACGCCGCCTGGGACGAGGCCAACCTGACCACCGACGAAGAGCAGCGCATCCGCGGCTACCGCAAGCTGCAGGAACTGTGGATCGACGAGGTGCCGTGGGCGTACACGTTCGCGCCGGCGGTGATGCACGCCTACCGTAACACGGTCGGCAACATCAAGCCGCATCCGCTGCACGGCTACGCCATCCGGGGCCTCGCCGACCGGCTCTACATCAAGTAAGCCGACTGACAGGAGGGAGAGTCCGGGAGCCCGTGCCCGGGCTCTCCCAAGTTGATCGTGAGCCTGTCGCTGCTGCGGCTGGTCGTGCGCCGGCTGCTGAACATCGTGCCGATCCTGGTCGTGACGCTGGCCATCGCCTTCTGGCTGATCCAGCTCGCGCCCGGCGACGTGTACACCGAGTACGCGCTCAACCCGGACATCCGCGCCGAGGACCTGGAGCGGTTCCGCGCCAACTTCGGCCTCGACCAGCCGTGGTACGTGCAGTTCGGGCGCTACCTGTGGAATGCCACGCGGGGCGACTTCGGCTTCTCGCAGATCTTCAAGGCGCCGGTGTTCGTGCTGGTCTCGCAGCGCGCCGCCAACACCCTGCTGCTGTCGGTGGTGGCGCTGTTGCTGGCGTGGGGGTTTTCGGTGCCGGCGGGGATTCTCGCCGCCGCCCGCCAGTACCGCTGGCAGGACCAGTCGATCGCCGTGCTGGCGTTCTTCGGGCTGTCGATTCCCAACTTCTTCCTGGCGTCGCTGCTGCTGTTCCTGATCGCCTCCACCGGGAGCTGGCTGCCGATCGGCGGCATGACCTCGATCGACTACCCCGAGTTGAGCCTGCTGGGCAAGACCTGGGACCTGGCCAGGCACCTGGTGGTGCCGGCGCTGGTGATCTCCACCGCCATCACCGCATCGCTGACGCGCATCATGCGCGGCAGCATGCTGGAGGTGCTGGGCCAGCAGTACACCACCACCGCGCGCGCCAAGGGGTTGTCGGAACGGGTCGTGCTACTCAAGCACGCGCTGCGCAACGCGGTCAACCCGATGATCACCATCCTGGGCTTCAACATCGGCGAGATCCTCAGCGGTGCGGCCCTGGTGGAGATCGTCACCGGCTGGCCGGGCCTGGGCAAGCTGATCCTGACGGCAACGCTCAGCCAGGACTCCTTCCTGGTGTCGGGCAGCGTCGTGTACGGGGTGGTGCTGCTGATGATCGGCAACCTGCTGGCCGACATCCTGCTGGCGATCATCGATCCGAGGATCCGGGTGACATGAGCAGACGCGGCGGCTCCGCTGCCCGGAGTGCCGGGCGCGGCGCGGATCGGGAGGCGCCCGGCGGCGGCCGGCAGGACAGCGGCCGTCCGCGGGGTGGCGGCGAGCCCGCGGCGGGGGTAACCGCGGCAGAGGTCCCCGCGGCGGCGGCGCGGGAGCATACCGAGTCGTTGCTGGAGGTGTACTGGCGGCGGTTCAAGCAGCATCGCCTGGGCCGCATCGGCGCCGGCGTGCTGATCGTGCTGTACGCGCTGGCCCTGTTCGCCGACCCGCTGGCGCCGGCCACCATGCGGTGGACCGACAAGACCAAGTCGTATCAGCCGCCGACCGGGATCCGCTTCAGCTACCTGGACGGCGGCCGCCTGGTGGTGCGCCCGTTCGTGTACGAGATGCACATCGTCAACCAGGCGCTGCGCACCTACGGTCGGGTACCGCGGCGTACCCTGCGCGTCATCTCCCAGGAACGCGCCGCCGGGCGTGCCGAGCTGCGCTCGGTTGCGCTGCAGGAGGATCCGGCGGCGCGCAGCCGCGCGTCGCTGCAGGCGCTGCAGCGGCACTACCGGCTCGCCGACACCGACCCGCGGCTCGGCGAACTGCGGGCGCTGATCGACGAGGTGGAGCGCGACCCGCGCCGCGACCTGCACCGCCGCGTGCGGCTGCACCGGGCCGGCGCTGCGCCGGAGACCCTGGAGCTGATCGTGGCCAAGGGCAACAAGAACTTTCTGGGGCTGTTCGCGCGCGGCGTGCCGTACCGGTTCCTGGGGCTGTTCACGGGGCGCATCCACCTGCTTGCCTCCCCTACCGGCGGCTTCTTTCCACTCGGCACCGACCACACCGGCCGCGACCTGCTCTCGCGCCTCCTGCACGGCGCGCGCGTGTCGCTGACCGTGGGCCTGGTGGGGGCCGCGATCACCCTGGTGCTGGGACTGCTGATCGGCGGCGCGGCAGGTTACTTCGGCGGCATCGCCGACAACCTGCTGATGCGCTTCACCGAGGTGTTGCTCTCGTTCCCGTCCTTTTACCTGCTGCTGGTCCTGCGCGGCACTTTTCCGCCCACGCTGAACAGCGTCCAGGTGTACTTCCTGATCATCGTGATCGTGTCGTTCGTGATCTGGGGCTCGCTGGCGCGCATCGTGCGCGGCATGACGCTGTCGCTGCGCTCGGAGGACTACGTGCTGAGCGCGCGCTCTCTCGGACTGGGGCCGTTCAAGATCATCCGCCGCCACGTGCTGCCCAACACGTTCTCGTTTGTGATCGTGCAGGTCACCCTGACCATTCCCGGCTTCATCCTGGGCGAATCGGCGTTGAGCTTCCTGGGCCTCGGCATTACCGAGCCGCAGTCGAGCTGGGGACTGATGCTGTCGGCGTCGCGCAGCTACCGGGTGGTGCAGGACTTTCCGTGGGTCCTGATACCCGGCATCTGCATCTTCCTGGCCATCATGGCGTGGAACTTCGTCGGCGACGGCGTGCGCGACGCGGTCGATCCGAGGAGCCGGCATTGAGCCGGCGCAGAGGCGGGCGCGGGCGCGGGCGCTCCGGGAGGCCGCGGACCATGAAGCCCGATGAGCAGGGAGCGCCCGCCGTGGAGCAGCCGCGACCCCGGCTGTCGCGGTTGCCGCCGCGGTTGAGCCGCGAGGCCGACGAGCATCCCGCGGCGGTCGATCCGATCCTGGAGATCGAGGATCTGCGGGTGCGTTTCCACATGCACGATCACGTGGTACGGGCGGTGGACGGAGTGAGCATCGCGGTGGGGCGGCGCGAGACGCTGGGCATCGTCGGGGAGTCGGGGTGCGGCAAGTCGGTCACCTCGCTGGCGGTGATGCGCCTGGTGCCCAGTCCGCCGGGATCGATCGCGAGCGGCAGCATCCGCCTGCAGGGGCGCGAGTTGCTGCGCCTGGACGAGGACGCGATGCGGCGCATCCGCGGCAACCGCATCTCGATGATCTTCCAGGAGCCGATGACCTCGCTCAACCCGGTGTTCAGCATCGGCAACCAGATCGCCGAGGTGCTGCGGCTGCACCGCGGCATGGGCAAGCGGGAGGCGTACGCCGAGGCGGCGCGGCTGCTCGCAGCGGTGGGCGTGCCCGACCACGAGCAGCGGGTGCACGAGTATCCGTTCCAGCTCAGCGGCGGCCTGCGGCAGCGGGTGATGATCGCCATGGCGCTGGCGTGCCGGCCGGCGGTGCTGATTGCCGACGAGCCCACCACGGCGCTGGACGTGACCATCCAGGCGCAGATCCTGCAGCTCATGGGCACCCTCAAAGAACAGTTCGGATCCTCCATCATCTTCATCACCCACGACCTGGCGGTGATCGCCGGGTTCGCCGACCGGGTGGCGGTGATGTACGCCGGCGTGGTGGTGGAGACGGCGCCGGTGCGCGACCTGTTCGTGGCGCCCGCCCACCCCTACACCCAGGGCCTGCTGGCGTCGGTGCCCACGCTGACGCTGCCCAAGTTCGCCCGCGACGGGAGCCGCAACCTGCTGCAGGCGATCCCCGGCACGCTGCCCGACCCGCGGCAACCGGTAACCGGCTGCCGCTTCGCCGAGCGCTGCCCGTTCGTGATGGACCACTGCCGCAGCAGCGAGCCCGCCCTGACCCAGGTGGCGCCCGACCAGTACGCGCGCTGCTACCTGCACAGCAACGCCGCTCGGGTGGAAACCATCGAAGACAGCGGCCCGCACCCGGTCAGCCGGCCCGTGGAGGGGCGCACGCGATGAGCAGCCCGGATGGCTCCGTCCGACCCGGTAACCCCGTGATACGGAACCCAATGCACAGCGATCCGGGGGAAGCGCGCGACGGCCGGGGCCGCCGTGGCGACGCGCACCGGCTCGGGCAACACCGGCGCGGCCGGGGGCTCATCAGCGACCGAGACCGTGGCGGTCAGGCGCAGGGACCGGGCGAACGCGCGCGCCCGGAAGACGGCGGCCGGCGGGCGCATGGTACCGGAGCGCACGTTGGGGGTGAGGATCGAACAGACCTGGGTCCGGTCGACGCCCGGCAGCAAGAACGTCGCGTCGGTGGCCGGGATGGTCGGGACCAGGAGCACGGGCGGGGCGAACGAGTGCGTTCAGGAGCGCGAGGCCAGGGTGGCCGCGGTACCGGTGGCCGAAGTGGTCGCAGTCAGGCGGACCGCGGCGCCGGAGCACGCCCGGACGACGACGCCCGGCAGGGACCGGGAACCGGTAGCGGCAGGGGCAAGGGTAGGGCGCCGGGCCGGGGTGAAGGCGCGGGTCCGGGGGACGGCGGCCGTCGCCGGCGTGGCGGGCGCGGCGGGCGCGGCGGCGAGAACGAAGCACCGCGCCAAGATGGGGGCGTGCGCCGCGGAGACGCCGGCCGGCGGGGCTCCTGACCGCCGGCGTGGTCAGCCAGTTGGCCCCGATCGAGACCGTCTTTCTGG
>JAPPGB010000180.1 GCA_028821475.1 Spirochaetaceae bacterium | reverse complement strand
GACCGGCGAGCAGGAGATCGCGGCGCCGGAGCCAGTCGCGGCGGCGGGCGTCGAGGCGAGGCGGCGGCCCATGCTGTGCCAGCATCAGCGATGCTGCCGCGGACGCCCCGCAGGCGGCGCTCAGCCAGTCGTCGCCGGCGGCGACCGCCGCCAGCAACGCGCCGCCGAACGCGTTCCCGGCTCCGGTCGAGTCGACCACGGTGGTCGGCCAGGCGGGTATGTGCCGGTACTCCGCCGGCGGCCGGGCGAGCAGCGCCCCGTGGGCGCCGAGCCGCAGCGCCACGGCGCCGACACCGGTCGCCAGCAGGCGGGCGGCTATCTCCTGCGCCTCCCCCATCCGCGGCTCCGGAGCGGTGCCCGGCGGCCTGCGGAGCCGTGATGGCGGCCCCGCGGGACGCCGCCCGGCGGGACGCTGCCCGGCGAGGCGCTGCCCGGCGGACGAAGCCGGCACACCGAGCGGCATCCGTGCCGCGCGCACCCGCGCCTCGGGCGTCCGCGCCTCGCGCGTCGAGCACAGCCGGCGGCCCTCGGCCAGGTTGAGGGAGACCAGGTCCACCCGGGCCAGGCGGGCAGCTACCGCCGGCCAGCGCGCCGCCACCGCGGCCGCCGCGTGCAGTTCCCACAGCACTACGGCTCCGGTGGCGGCGCGCAAGGCCGCCGCCTCGTGCCAGAACGCGGCGTCATGGTCGCGGAAGATGTAGTAGCCGCGGGCGGCCCGGTAGGAGGCGGGCAGGCGGTCGATGCGTGGGCGCATGCGGGTGAAGTGCTCCTCGCCGTACGCCGGTGTCTCGGTACGCGCGTCCTCGCGGTGGTAGACCACCGTGCTGCGCGGCGTCCGGCGGCCGCGCGGTTCGAGGCCGGCCGTATCGATGCCGTTGCCGTCGAACCAGGCGGCGTGCGCGGAACCGGCAAAGTCTTCGCCCACGCCGCACGCAATGCCTGCGCCGCCACCGGCCAGCCGCACGCCCGCCGCGGCGTAGGTGCCGGCGCCGCCGAGCACGCCGCGCCGCTCGCCGCCGGAGGCGAAGTGCAGGTCGTCCACGATTACGTGGGAGAGCACCACGCAGTCAGCGCGCGTTGCCATGGGTTACCGCGGCACCTGTTCACGTGGTAGCGAATCGACCATCATGGGTGCGCACCCGCGCAACGAGGGCCGCGCAACAAGGAGTCTGCCATCGACACCAAGCATACCTCTGAAACCACGGCCCTGTTCATCGACTGCGATCCGGGCATGGACGACGCGCTGGCGCTGATCGTCGCGCTGAAGACGCCACACGTGCGCGTGTGCGCCGTGACCAGCGTATCCGGCAACCTGCCGGCCGAGCGCTGCTACCGCAACATCCATGCCATCCTGCAGTTGATGGGCGCGCCGGTCACCGGTCCGACCGGCGTGGCCACCGGCAGGGGCGGGCCGCATCCGCTGGTCCGGGAACTGGCTCACGATCCATTCTCGCACGGCGCCGACGGTCTGGGCGAGACCGGCTTGCCGGCCGCTCCGCTGCCGCCGGCCCCCGCCTACGCGCCCAACCTGCTGGTGGAGCTGGCCCGCCGCCACGCCGAACAAGGCGCCCCCCTCACCGTGGTGGCACTGGGGCCGCTCACCAACATCGCGCTCGCACAGCGCATGGAGCCGCGCCTGCCGCAACTCGTCGAGCGTCTGATCGTGCTCGGCGGAGCCTTCGGGCTGCAGCGCGAGGCCGCGGTCAACGCCACCGGGGACAACCCGGTCAGCGAGTGGAACTTCTACGTCGACCCCGAGGCGGCGCGACAGGTGCTGCACGGCGGCTTCGACCTGGTCGCGGTGGGGCTCGACGTGGCAACGCACCGCGACCTGCGGCTGACCGACGCGGACGAACAGGATTTGCGCGGCTCCCGCCGAGCCGAGGCGCGGCTCGCCTGCGGCATGCTCGACTTCGTGGCCGGACGCGGCTTCGCGAGCTACTGTGTGCTGATCGATTCCTGCGCCATCGCCGCGGCTGCGCGGCCCGATCTGATAGAAACCGTCCCCCTGCACTGCGACGTGGAGACGCGCGGCGAGCTGACCCGCGGACAGACCGTGGTCGATATCCGCGACAATTTCCGCTGGCGCCACCTGCCGCGGGTGCAGGCCGCCCGCGACGCCGACTTCCCCGCCCTGCGCCGCCTCATCGTCGACACGCTCCTGGCTTGAGCCAGAGCGCAGCCTGCCACCCGGTTACGCCGGTGAAGCGGTGCGCGCGCGAGCGGCCCGGCGCGAACGCGGCGACCAGGTACCGGCAGGTGCCGCGCCAGCCGTCGACCGGATGCCGTATTGGCGGTGGGGGCTGCCCGCGGGGCGGTTGCAGACCGCGGCGGTCCGGTGTAGACATTGGTGTCCGGCACGCGGACTCACCCGCCGGGCAATCGATACCCACCCACAGCTCTGCCGAAAGAGCGACAAGGAGGAACCGTGAATCGTAGTTCTCTTGCCAGGGGCGTGCTGCTCCTGCTCACCGTCAGCCTGCTCGCCGCCGCGCCGCTTGCCGCCCAGGAGCGGACCAAGATCCAGTTCTGGATGTGGGGCGCCGGCCCGCACCTGCAGGACGTGATCCGCGCCGTGCTGGTCGACCCCTACAATGCATCGCAGGAAAGCTTCGAGCTGGTGATGGAGTTCCGCAACGATGTCGACAGCGTCATCGCCTCGGTGCTGCCGGCCGGCGGCGGCCCCGACCTGGTCTATGGGTCGGGCCCGGCGTTCGTCCGCCCGTTCGCCGCGGCGGGCCACCTGGCCTCGATGGAGCCCTACTCGGAGAAGTACGGCTGGCGTGACCGGATCCTGAAGCCGATCTACGAATCGGGGACGGTCGACGGCGACCTGTACGCGCTGCCCAACTCGCTCAATACCATGGGCGTGTTCTACAACAAGGTGCTGTTCGAGGAGAACGGCTGGGAGATTCCGACTACTTTCGAGGAGCTCGAAGCGATCATGGACGACGCGCTCGACCAGGGCCTGTACGCATCGGTGACCGGCAACAAGGGCTGGCGCCCGGTGAACGAGAACTACACCCAGCTCTTCCTGACCCACTGGGCCGGACCGCAGGTCACCTACGACGCGATCACCGGTGCCATCCCCTGGACCGACCCGGCGATAGCCGACGCGATGCAAAAGAGCGCCGAGTGGTTCCAGGCCGACTACCTGGCGGGCGAAGACTACTTCAACCTCAACTTCCTGGATGCGGTGTCACTCTTGGAGTCGAACGACGCTCCGTTCTTCTTCGGACCGTCGCTGGTGTTCCAGTTCGCCACCAGCTTCTACTCCGAGGAGGACGGCAACCTGGACAACCTCGGCTTCTTCCCGCTGCCGAGCCGCGCCGGACTGCCGTCGCCGATCTTCCTGCTTGGCACTACCGCGTCGCTGTCGATCAACGCCTACTCACCGCCTGAGGTGCAGGATGCCGTGGGCGAGATAATCGACCGCATGATGACGCAGGAATTCCTGGTCGGCATGACGGAGGGTTGGCCAGGCTACTGGGGGGTTCCGATCAGCAAGCTCGACATCGATCTGGCTGACTTCATCGGGCTGTCGCACGGCTTCCTGAGCGCCATCCAGGATGCCATTGCGGCGGTCAACGCCGGCAACTTCGGCTACTCGCCTTCCACGTTCTTCCCGCCGGCCACGCAGACGGCGTTCTTCGACATCGATTCGGTGTGGCTCGGCAAGCTTACCGTGGAGGAGTTCCTCGCCAACGTGCAGACCGCCTACGAAGAAGACAAGGCGGCCGGCCTGGTGGCTCCGGTGCCGCCGCCGGGCGCCGAGGGCGGCTGATCGCAGCCCTCTCCTTTCTCGTCCGCCGCCGGCCCGCCGCCCGGGCGTGCGACTGGGGTCGCCCGCCCGGGAGCGGCCTGCGGCGGTGCCTGGTCATGACTGGCCCGCAACAGCGTCCGGCCGCGAACCGACGCGCCGCTTGCACTGGCGGCGCACATGCCGGAGCACGTGCCGGCCACGGTCAACGCCTTGCCACACCCTCCGTGGGCGTGCGTGGCCGCCGAGGGCCCGTCGTGGCTGACCGCTGATGCGCCGCTGGTCGTTCCAATACTACCTGCTGCTTGCACCCGCCGTGCTGTTGAGCGTGGCGGTGGTGCTGGCGCCGGGTCTGATGACTGCCTACGTCGCGTTCACCGACTGGAACGGCGTGTCGCTGACCATGAACTGGATCGGCACGGTCAACTTCGCAAAGATCTTTGCCGACCGCGTGTTCTGGCAGGCGCTCGGAAACAACGTGCGCTGGACCCTGCTGTTCCTGACCGTGCCGGTCGGCATCGGGTTGCTGACCGCCATGCTGCTCCTGAAGCGCGGGCGCACGCGCACGGTCTACCAGATGATCTACCTCGGCCCCTACGTGCTGGCGCCGGTCACCAACGCAATTCTGTGGCTGAACATCATTCTCAACCCGGTATCCGGGCTGCTGCGCCATGTGCGCCACCTGTTTCCGCGCAATTCGCCGCTGGCGCCGTTGCGCTCGCCGCTCGGCAGTCCGGACACCGCGCTCTACTTCGTGGCGCTGGTCGACATCTGGCACTACTGGGGATTCCTGACGGTGATATACCTGGCCGCGCTGCGGCAGACGCCGCAGGAGCTGGTGGAGGCGGCCACGGTCGAAGGGGCGGGCGTGCTGCAACTGTTCCGCTTCATCTACCTGCCGACCATTCTGCCCACGGTGCTGTTGATGTTCGTGATCATCACCATCTTCTCGTTCCTGACGTTCGAGTACGTGTACATCATGACCGGCGGCGGGCCGGCGCACAGCTCGGAGATGCTCAGCACCTACGCCTACACGCTGGCATTCAACGCGCTGCAGTACGGCAAGGCCGCCGCCACCGGCCTGGTGATGAGCTTCTTCGGCCTGGCGGCTTCGGTGTTCTACGTGTGGATGAGCCGGCGCGAGGTAAACGCATGAGCCGGCGGCAGACCGCGCCCGCGCCGCTGAGCGCGCCGCGCTCCCGGCGCCTGCTCGGCATGACCGGATCTCACCTGGTGCTGCTGTTCTTCGCGTTCACGGCGCTGGCACCGCTCGCGCTGGTCGCGATCAACACGCTCAAGACCCACCGCGAGGTGGTACGCAGTCCGCTGGCCGTCCCGGACGAACTGCACTGGGAGAACTTCGAGCTGGCGTGGCGCTATGGGCAGTTCTCGCGCGGCTTCGTGAACAGCGCGCTGCTAAGCGGCACGGCGGTGGTGACCGTGCTGTTCTGCGCGACGCTGGCGGGCTACGTGCTGGCGCGGCGCCGGGTGCGGCAGTGGCGCGCGGTCACGATCTACTTCATGCTGGCGATGACCGTTCCGATCCAGTTGTTCCTGTTTCCGCTGTACTACGTATTCGCGCGTGTGCTCGGGCTGCTCGGCAGTCTGTATGGGGTAGGGGTGGTGCTGGCGGCGCTGAACATGCCGCTGGCGGTGTTCCTGATGCGCGCCTTCTTCCTGGCGGTGCCGGAGCAGCTCGAGGAGGCGGCCCGCATCGACGGCGCCAATACGGTACGGGTGCTGTTCTCGGTGCTCATCCCGCCGGTGCGCCCCGGCCTGATCACGGTGGCGGTGATCGTCGGCCTGCAGGCGTGGAACGAGTTTCTGATCACGCGCACCTTCCTCGGACAGGAGAGTATTACCGCCACCCTCGGACTGCTGTCGATGAACGGCACCTTTACCGACAACATGAGCGTGATGATGGCCGGCACGCTGCTGATGATCGGGCCGCCGCTGCTGTTCTTCGTGCTGGTGCAGCGCTACTTCATCGAAGGGCTGATCAGCGGCGCGCTCAAGGGATAGGATGCCGGGCGATGGCCGAGTTGACCGATGCGACCCGCGAGCCGGAGTCCACCGTTGTGCCGTTGGACGCGGGGATACGAGAACGCATCTACGCTGGCGTGCTCGGCAAGCTGATCGGCGTCTACCTGGGGCGCGCCGTGGAAGGCTGGCGCTACGAGGCGATTCGGGAGCGGTTCGGAGAGATCACCAACTACGTCCACCACGAAGTGGGCATGCCGCTGATCGTGCCGGACGACGACCTGTCCGGCACGTTCGTGTTCTTCCGCGCCCTGGAGGACAACGGCTACGACCCGGCGCTCGGCGCGCGCCAGATTGGCGACACCTGGCTCAACTACATCATCGAGGACAAGACCATCCTGTGGTGGGGCGGCATGAGCCGTTCCACCGAGCACACCGCCTGGCTGCGCCTGCGTCAGGGCCATCCGGCGCCGGCGAGCGGCTCGACCGCGTTGAACGGGCGGGCGATGGCGGAGCAGATCGGTGCGCAGATCTTCATCGACGGGTGGGCGCTGGCCAATCCGGGCGCCCCGCGGCGCGCCGCCCGGCTGGCGCGTGCCGCGGCGTCGGTGAGCCACGACGGTATCGCCGTCGACTGCGCCGAGTTCCTGGCCGTACTGGAGGCGCTGGCGTTCTGCGAGGCGGATGCCGAGCGCCTGCTGGAACGGGGGCTGGGCCTGGTGGGTAGCCGCGAATTGCGCGCGCTGGTGGCGGCGGTGCGCGAACGCTGCGCCGGCGCCGGACACTGGCGCGAGGTGCGCGACTGGATCGAGTGCGAGCACGGCTACTACCGCTACCCGGGCAATTGCCCGATGGTTACCAACCACCTGTCGGTGCTGATGGCGCTGTTGCTCGGCGGCGGCGACTTCGGGCGCAGCCTGAGCATCGCGGCCAGCGCCGGCTGGGACACCGACTGCAACGCCGGCAGCGTGGGCTGCCTGAACGGTGTGCGGCTGGGCCTGGCGGCGCTGTCCACCGGGGTCGATCTGCGCGCTCCGGTGGCCGACCGGCTGTACGCGGTGAGCGCCGACGGCGGCGAGTGCATCACCGACGCGGTACTCGAGACGAGGCGCATCGTGCGTGCCGCGGCCGCGTTGCGCGGCGCGCGGGAACCGCCTCGCCGGCCGCGTTTCGGCTTCGACTTTCCCGGCGCCGTGCAGGGCTTCCAGGTCGACCGGGAACCGCGCCACCTGCAGGCGGTCACCGGTTTGCGCAACGCCGGCGCGGGCCTGGTCATCGCCTACGAGCGGCTGGCGCCTGGACGCTGCGGGCGGCTGCGCGTGCAGACCTGCTTCCCGCCCGAACCGAGCGGCGTGCGCGGTACGAGCTACTTCGAGGTGCTGGCGAGCCCGACCCTGTACGGTACCCAGACGGTGCAGGCGCTGGTGGAGTGCGGTACGGGAGCGCAGCCGCGCTGGCGCTTCTTCGTGCGTCACTACCAGGGCGACGGATCGCTGGCCACCCGCTACGCCGAGCCGGCCGTGCTGCAGCCGGGCGCCAACCGGTTGTACTGGCGGGTGCCGGGCTGCGGCGGCCTGCCGATCCACGAACTCGGCATCGAGCTGACCGCCGCACAGCGGCTCGACGGCGAACTCACCCTGCGCCACCTGGACTGGCACGGTGCGCCGGAGTGCTTCGTGATGGGGCGGGCCGACGAGCTCTCGCCCGAACTGACGCCGTGGACCACCGATACGCCGTGGCTGAAGGCGTTCCTCAGTTCGGCCCGCAACCTGGCGCCGGACTACACCACCACCTTCTCGATCTCCCATCCGGGCGACAATGGCGTGCTCACCATCGGAACGCGCGACTGGGAGGACTACACGGTGAGTTCGGAACTGACCCTGGTGCACCAGCGCACGGCGGGGCTGGTGGCACGGGCGCGCGGCCACCGCCGCTACTACGCCGCCGTGCTGTGCGCCGGCGAGGCCCGGCTGCTCAAGCGCAGAGACGGCGCGCTGCGCGTGCTGGCAAGCCGCGCCCATGAGACGCCACCCGATGCGGCGCTGCCGGTGTCCCTGACCGTGGCCGGCGATGAGCTGCGCTTCGCCGCGGCCGGGCGGGTGCTGCTCACGGCGCGTGACGGCGAGTACCGCAGCGGGGGCGCCGGCTTCCTTGTGGAGGAGGGAGGCTACCTGGCGTGCGGTTTCCGGGTCGAGGCGCAGGACGGCCGGCTTGGTCCGCGGCCGCACCGCGGTGGCCGGCCGCCACCGGTGCGGCGTGCGAGCGCACCGGATGCCGGCTGAGCCGGCAGGCATCGCCGAGGCAACCTACGCCGGCGTACTCGGCAAGCTGATCGGCGTGTACCTGGGCCGGCCGGTGGAGGGCTGGGCGTACGAGGCGATCCGGGAGCGGTTCGGCGAAGTGGACCGCTACGTGCATGAGCCGCTCGGCCAGCCGCTGGTCGTGGCCGACGACGACCTGTCCGGCAGTTTCGGGTTTTTCCGCGCCGTCACCGACGGCGAGGCGAGGCGCGACCCTACGGCGGCCGAATTCGGTGATACCTGGCTCAACACCATCATCGAGGACAAGACGATCCTGTGGTGGGGCGGTTTCGGCCGTTCCACCGAGCATACCGCCTACCTGCGCCTGAAGGCGGGCTACCGGGCGCCGCAGAGCGGCAGCAGCACGCTCAACGGGGAGATGCTCGCCACCCAGATCGGGGCGCAGATCTTCACCGATCCGCTGGCGCTGACGTCGCCCGGCGACCCGGAGCGGGCGAGCGCCCTGATCCGCAAGGCGGCGTCGGTGAGCCACGACGGCGTGGCGCTCGATTGCGCCGCCTACCTGGGCGCGCTGCAGGCGCTGGCCTTCGAGCACCGGCCGCTGGCGGAACTGATGGCGGCCGCCGAGCCATTCGTGCACGGCGATCAGTTGCGGCGCCTGCTCGATGACGTCTGCGGTATCTGCAGCCGTGAGGCCGACTGGCGGAAGGTTCGCGCTGGGCTCGACCCGCGCCATGGCTACGGCGTGTACAATGGGCCCTGCCCGATCCTTACCAATCACGCGATGGTGCTGGCCGCCCTGTTGCTGGGCGGCGATGACTTCCGCCGGGCCGTGATGATCGCCGCCTCCGCCGGATACGACACCGACTGCAACGCCGGCAGCGTCGGATGCCTGAATGGCGTGCGGCTCGGGTTGGCAGCGATTCCGGCCGATCTGCGCGAGCCGGCGGCCGACCGCCTGTTGGTGGTGACCGCGGAGGGCGGCCGCTGCGTCAGCGACGCGGTGCTGGAAACCCGCCGCATTCTGCATGCCGGCGCGGTATTCCGCGACCGCCCCGGTCCGCCGAACCTGTCGGGCTCCGCGTATGGTGCCGAGTCTGCACGGGGTGCCGGGTCTGCACAGGGTGCCGGGTCTGCACACGGTGCAGACGCGGCCGACGATGCCGGCTTCGCACCGGTTCGGCGACCGCGGTTCGGCCTCGAGCTTCCCGGTGCGCGACAGGGGTTCGCTCCCTGCCCGCATGCCCCGGCCGGCGCCGCGCCGGTGCGCGTGGCCGGCAGCGACCAGCCGGGCATCGAGTTGCACTACCGGGACCTCACCGCCGGCTCCCGGGCATCGGTTTCGACGCCGGTGTTCCTGGACTTCGACCAAGTGGCGGACAACTTCTCCACCCATGCCAGCCCGACGCTGTACGCCACCCAGGAGGTCACCGTCCGGCTGCAGGTGCCGGCCACCGCGGCCGCCCCGGCTCCGGCGGTCGCGGCGTATGTGCTGTACTACGACGCCGCCGACGGCGTGCAGCGGCTTCGTTCTCCGGCGCACCGGCTACGACCGGGCGCCAACACGCTGCGCTGGGAGATACCGGACAATGGCGGCATGCCGCTGTTCCGCGTTGGCCTGGAGCTGCGTGCTCCGCGCGCCGCGGCGGCACCGTTGGCCGGCAGCGTGCGCCTGCTGAGCGTGGACTGGGACGGCGCCCCGCGCGACTTCCGCCAGCGCGGCATGCTGATGTCCTCCATCTGGAACCTGCGACCGCGCTGGCTGCGCGCCTGGGTCAGCGCGGCACGCGAGTTCGCGCCCGACTTCGAACTCACCTACTGCGTTTCGCACAGCGCGGACAACGGCCTGGTGACCCTCGGCACCCGCGACTGGCGCGACTACGCGGTGGAGACGCGCCTGCGCTTCAGCCTGCATCGCAGCGCCGGCGTAGTGCTGCGCACCCGCGGCCTGCGGCGTTACTATGCCGCCGTGTTCAGCGGCGGCCGGCGCCTCGCCATCGTTGCGCGCCAGGACGAGGCGACCCACGTCCTGGCCGGGGCCGACGTTCCCTACCAGATGGAGCGCCTCTACGCGCTGCGCTTCGCCGCGCACGGTGACCGCCTGTCGCTTGCCGTGGACGGCATCCCGCTGCTGGAGGCGAGCGACCACCGTTACCGCAGCGGCGGCGCCGGCTTCGTCATCGACGCGGGCACCATGCTTGCCGACGGCTTCCGAGTGCGCCGGGAGTCAGCCGCACCCGCGGCCCGCTGATCGAACCTGACGATCGAACCTGACGACATTCTGTCGCCTCGCGAGGAGCCCGGTCTCGTCTTCCACGCGGCGGTCTGCTACCATGGCGGTACTGACATGCCGACATTTACCCCGGATACACTGACTACCCACGCACAGCGCCTGCTGGCAGCGTCGGGTTTGCCCGAAGATGAAGCCCGCCACATCGCCGGCTCGCTGGTGCTCTCCAACCTGATGGGCCACGACTCGCACGGCGTCACGCGCCTGCCGCAGTACCTGGCGCGGGGCGGCTTCGTGGCGGGGGTCACCATCGAGGTAGTGCGCGAAGCCCCCGCCTCCGCCGTGGTCGACGGCAAGTGGGGCTACGGCCAGACGGTCGCCACCCAGGCCATGGCGCTGGCCATCGACAAGGCGAGGCAGGCATCGGTGGGGGTGGTCGAAGTGTTCAACTGCGGCCACATCGGCCGCCTCGGCGAGTACGTGGAGACGGCCGCGGCCCAGGACATGATCGGCTTCGTGACGTGCAACAACCACGGCGGCGGGCTGCTGCAGGTGCCGTTCGGCGGCGCCCAGCCGCGCATGTCGCCCAACCCGATCGCGCTCGGCGTGCCGACCGGCGGCGAGCTGCCGATCGTCATCGACATGACCTCCAGCGTGGTGGCGGAGGGCAAGATCAAGATGAAGCTCAACCTCGGCGAGCCGATGCCGGACGGCTGGGCGCTGGGCGCGGACGGACGCCCGATCACCGACCCCGAGCAGTTCTACGGCCCGCCGCGCGGCGCGATCCTGCCGTTCGGCGGCGACAGCGCGCACAAGGGCTTCGCACTGTCGATCCTGGTCGAAGTGCTGTCGGGTGCCCTCGGCGGGGCCGGCTACAGCCGCGACGGCCAGATGCGCTGGGGCAACGGCGTGTTCATGATGGCGATCGACATCGCGGCGTTCATCGCCCCCGAAGAGTTCAAGCGCGATACGGAGGCGTTCGTAGCCTGGCTGAAGAGTTCCTCCCTGATGGACGGATTTGACGAGGTCCTGCTGCCGGGCGAGCCCGAGACGCGCACCCGCCGGCAACGGGAAGCCGACGGCGTATACGTGGACGAACCCACCTGGCAGCAGATGAACGAGGCCGCCGCCAAGCTCGGCATCGAACTCGGGTAACGCCTACGCGAGGTGAAAGGGAGCTGCCTGGCGGCCGCCGTCCGGCAGCACCGACGGGATGTGGACGTTCAGCAGGTAGGGCCGCCGCTCTCCCTGGACCACCTCCAGGCCCGCCCGCAGCGCGTCCGGCAACTCCGCTTCGGAGCGGACGTCACGGCCATCCACCCCGTACGCCCGGGCGACGCCGACCAGGTCGATGCCGTCCAGCACCACCCCCGGCCACTCGCCGGCCGCTCCCATCGCGCCTTCGGAAGCGACCCGGACAAAGCTGCCGGCGACGACCCCGTAGCCGCCGTTGTTGGGCACCACGTACAGCACCGGCACCCGGTGATGGGCCGCGGTCCAGAATGCGGTGTCCGCATAGAACACCGAGCCGTCGCCGACCACGCCGATCACCGGCACGTCCGGCGCCGCCAGCTTGACGCCGAGCGCGGCGCCCATGCCGTAGCCCTCGGAGCCGCCCGCCTGCGGGATGTATTCCGAACGGCCCGGCGGCTGAATGCCGCCCATCCACGCCCACAGGGCAAAGTTCTCCATGGTGATGTTGGCGCCGCCCGCGGCCTCCGCCGCCTTGTGGATCTCGTCCGCCAGCACCCACGCGCGCACGGTGCCGTCCGGCGCCGGCGCCGCCGGGCGCGTGGCATGCCGCCGTGCGCGTTCCTCGGCCGCCGCCTGCAGGGCCTGCTCGCGCCGCGCGGCGAACGCGCTGCCGCTGCCGGACGCTGCGCTCCCCGCGCTCGCTGACGCATCCAGCCACGTCGACAGGCGTTCGAGCGTGCGCGCCTCGTCGGCCACCACCGCCGCGCTCAGCCCTTCCATGTTGGTGAGGTTCTCGACGTCGGGGCCCACCGCCACCACCCGCGCGTGGGGAAACTTGCGGTAGGCCTCCGGCGCGCGCGAGAAGCTGTGCTGGCGCACCCCGACCGCCAGCACGAAGTCGGGATCGAACGCCGCCAGGTCCGTGCAGTGCAGCGGATGGTTGGGCTGCACCGCGCGGTTGAACTGGTCGCCGTCGGCCACCCGCGCGCCGACCCGTTCGGCGAACGCGTTCAGCAGGTGCGCGGCGCCGCTCTTCCAGATGCCGTCGCCCACGTACAGCAGCGGGCGCTGCGCCTCGGCCAGCGCCCGCATCACCGCCTCCACCTCGGCGTCGCTCGGGTAGCCGGCGCGCAGTTCCGGCAGCGGCCCCTCGATGATGGCGGCTTCGATCGGCTGCATGCCGATGGCGTCCTCGTAGATCGCCAGGTGCACCGGGCCGACCGGCGGCGTCATGGCGGTGAGCACCGCGCGGTACACGGCGTGGGCCAGCCCGGCCGGGTCGATCACCGCCCAGCTCGCCTTCACGTAAGGCGCCGACAGGTAGGTGGGGCCGAAGCTGTGGTCGATGTGGTGCCCCCAGCCGCGCTTGTCCACCGCGCTGCCGGTGTCGGCCGCGTAGGTCAGGGTTACCAGCGGCAGCTTGGCATTCCACACGTTCAGGAGCTGACCCAGCGACTGGCCGAGGCCGGCATCCAGGTGCGCGAGCATCACCGCCGGCCGCGGCCCCACCTGGGCGTACCCGCCGGCCATCGACGTCACCACGCCCTCGTGCAGCCCCAGGATGCCGTGCACGCCGGCGTGGCCGTACAACGCGTCGAAGAACGCCGCCTCATGCGAGCCGGTGTTGTTGAATACGTAGCGCACGCCGAGGGCGGCGAGCTGCTCCACCACCACCTGCGACGGCGTCCCGGTAAACGGCCGGGTGGAACCTGCCGAGGTCAAACGACTCATGTGCAGTGTTGTATCACACCGCCACCGAAACGCAAGCCACGGACGGCGACTTCGCATCGTTGTGTCACCGTTGCTGCGGTCGGGTGATTACCTTGATCGGGACGTCCTCGACCCGCCGGAAGTGGGCTTCGTCCTCTGGTCCCACCAGTATCCCGAACTGCAACCCGCGGGCGACGGCAGCTACCGCGATGTCGTTCTGCGGGATCAGCGCTCCCTGCGCCGACAGCTCGGCGTAGATGTCTGCATAATGTTCGGCCGTCGTCGCCGTGAACGGCTCTATCCCGGTCTGCAATCGAATCGCCTCGAGCTGCGCACGGCGGCGGGAAGCGCGCACCGTCGAGTTGGCCATCCGTACGCCGATCAATGCCTCGGCCCAGACTACGGCCGGGAGCACAATCTCGTCGTCCCACGGCAACTTCTCGGGGTGCCCGCTCTCGATGGCGCGCTCCAGCTCGATCAGCGCCGAGGTGTCGAGGACGAATCCCATGGGTTTTCCAGGACTCGATCAGAGGAGTTGACCGCCTGCAAGTCGTCGGCGAAGCCCGGGTCGACGCGCACGCTGGCAAGGGCATCCCAGAGCTGGCGCAGGGTCGTCCTGCGCGAACCGGCCACCGGGACCAGCTCGGCGATCGGCTTGCCGTTCTTGACCAGTACGAACTGGTCGTCGGTGTGTTTGATCCGGGCCAGGCAGTCTCCGAGGTGGCGTGCCGCCCACGTGGTAGACACGGGGATTTTCATACGCATAATTGTAAATTACGGTTTTGCGTATATCAAGTGTCAGTCTCCGAGCCGCCGGCCTCCAGGCACAGCCCGCTGCCGGCTTGCAACTGAGCGGCAGGGGCGCCGACGTCCCTGTCCCGCAGACCCGCCCCGCTGCTTCCACGCATTGTCGCGCTGCGACGGAGGCAGGATATTCCGGGTCAACGAGAGTACGAAGGGTGAGGGCAACAGCACAACGCGCGGCGCCGGCCGTGGCCAAGGACGCGTCGCCGTCGCGGTCCGGGACCGGTCCCGGCGCCACGCCGCGGGCGGCGTGCGTCCTGCACGGCGGATGGGTGCCCGGCGAGGCTGGCGGCCGGTTCCTGGTGTGGGCCGAAACCGCGCGCCGCACGCTTCGGCGGCGCGCGGGCGACCATCCGTTTCAACTGCGCCGGGAGCAACTCGCGGACGCGCTCGCGGAGGCGTGGCCATCACTATTCGAAGCAGCCGGCGATGCGTCCAAGCGCGGTTCGGCCTGGGCCGTATTGCCCGGTGACGGCGAGCGGCCCGCGCCTTCGCTGGAGTTGCAGGCGGAGTTGGACGAGGAGATCGCCGCCGTAACCGGCTGGGAGACTTGGCGGGTGGACGTGGTTGAGATTGCCGACCCGCTCGCAATGCTTCGCGCGCTCGACCAGCGCACGCAAGTGACGCCGCGCACGGGTGTGGCGCAGGGTATCCGGATCGGGGACGACTTGCGCTTCTGGAGCCGCTTGGAGGCGAGCTTCGAGCGGGCCGTCCGCCACCACGAGTACCTGCCGGCGATCCACGTAGCGAAATCGGAGGCTCCGCCGGCGCCACGAGCGCGCGGCAACCGGCGCCGGAAGGTCCGCAGGACTGCCGTTCGGTTCGAAGCGGGCTGGGAGTTCTCTGCCACCGCGGAGGAGAGCATCGTGGTGCCATTCGCCCGCGCGATGCCGGGGGCGTGCCGGGCGCTGTGGGCGGCAAAGCCTCCCAAGAGCGGAGAGGGTCCCGAGTTGCACGAGCCGCGCGATCTCCTTCGTCACTTCCTGGCAGTGCAACTGTACCGGCTTGTTGGCGGCACGCGGTTTCCGCAGTCGGTGTTGAAGAGCGTGCAAGGGTCGTTTCTGGTGCAGGCGCTGCCGCCGGCTGAGCCTGCTCACTCGGTCGCACGGAATCACGAAGCTCCTATCGGTGAACACACCTGGGTGCAGTGGCGGCGCTGGCGCGACCGCATGCGGCGGTCGGCGCTCGCCGCGGACGAACGGGTCTGCTTCCGTCTGGCTGACGCGAAGGGCGGGTCGCCCGACACTTGGCGCCTCGAATGGCTCCTGTCATCGCGCCGCGATCCGTCATTGCTGGTTCCGCTCGCCGACTACTGGGGATGCGGGAATTCGGAGCGGCCGGCGGCGCGCAACGTGCGCGAGGTCCTGCTGCAACTGGGGCAGGCTGCGCGCATCTACGCCAAGCTCTGGGAAGGCATGGACAGCGAGGCTCCCGCGGAAGTGGTCCTGGACCGCGCCGAGGCGCTCGAATTCCTGCGCCGGCAGGCCCCGATTCTGCAAGGAGCGGGGTTCCGGGTGATCGTACCGGCGTGGTGGACCGCGACCGGCCAGCGGCGCCTGCGCCTGCGCCTGGCATCGCGGAGCTCGGGCGGCGCAGCCACTGCCAACGGCGCAGCCGCTGCCGGATCCGAGTCACCGGCGTTGCTGGGGTTCGACACGCTGCTGGCGTTCGATGCGCAGGTGGTCCTGGACGGCGAGCCGATCACCGCGAGCGAGTGGCGCGCCATCGTTGCGGCAAAAGAAGGCCTGGTCCGGCTGCGCGGGCAGTGGATGGAGTTGCGCGGCGACGAGGTGTCGCGTCTGGAAGAGTACTGGGCGGCCGATGCCGGTTCGCAGACCATGACTGTGGCCGACCTGTTGCGCGCCGAGGCTGGTTCCGACGCCCTCGAAGTGGTCTGCGAAGGCGAAGTCGGCCGCATGCTCGGCGTACTGCGCGGCACTGGCTCGCTGGAAATGCTCGACCAGCCCGCCGGGTTCGCCGGCGAGTTGCGCGGCTACCAGGTGCGCGGGTTTTCCTGGCTGGCGTACTTGGAGCGCCTCGGATTCGGAGCGTGCCTGGCCGACGACATGGGGTTGGGAAAGACCATCCAGGTGCTGGCGGCGGTGCTGCAGGACAAGGCGCGCAACCCCGATGCCGGGCCCACGCTACTGATCGCACCCACCTCGGTGGTCGGCAACTGGCAGCGCGAAACGAGACGTTTTGCACCGGCGCTCACCACCTGCCTCCACCACGGACCGCAGCGGGTCAGGACCGGGGAGGCGTTCGAGGAAGCGATCCGGGGCATCGACATTGTCGTTGCCTCGTTCGGAGTCGCCCGGCTGGACGCGTCGGTCCTGCAGAAGGTGCGCTGGTGGCGCCTGGTCGTGGACGAGTCCCAGAACGTCAAGAACCCGACGGCGGCGGTGACCAAGGCGATCCGCGGCATCCCGGCGCGACGGCGCATCGCCCTGACCGGCACTCCCGTCGAGAACCGGCTGATGGACCTGTGGTCGCTGTTCAGCGTGCTCAATCCCGGCTTCCTGGGCACCATGGCCGAGTTTCGCAAGAACGTGGAGCGGCCGATCATGCGCGACCGCAGCCGCGCGGCGACCGAGCGTCTGCGCAGCCTGGTGCGCCCGTTCATCCTGCGCCGCATGAAGAGCGACCGTGCGATCATCAAGGATCTGCCCGACAAGGTCGAACAGAACTCCTACTGCAATCTGACTCCCGAGCAAGCCACCCTGTATGAAGCGGTTGTCCGCGACCTGGAAGCGAAGCTCCGGGACACCGAGGAGAGCGGGCGCCAGGGGCTGCTGCTCTCCACGCTGCTGCGCCTGAAGCAGATCTGCAACCATCCGGCGCAGTTTCTCCAGGATGCCAGCGAGTTCACCGAGACGCGTTCGCACAAGCTCGCGCGCGTGTGCGAGATGCTCGACGAGATCGAGGCCGAGCGCGAGTCGGTGCTGGTATTCACCCAGTTCACGGAAATCGGCAAGTCGCTGGAAGCCCTGTTCCGCCGGCGCTACGGCGGCGCGGTCTATTACCTGCATGGCGGCACGCCGCGGGCGCGGCGCGAGCACATGGTGGAGGAGTTCCAGGATCCCGATACCGAGCCGGCGATCTTCGTGCTGTCGTTGCGTGCCGGCGGCACCGGCATCACGCTGACGCGGGCGAATCACGTCATTCACTTCGATCGCTGGTGGAATCCGGCCGTCGAGAACCAGGCCACGGACCGCGCCTACCGCATAGGGCAGCGCAACAGCGTGTTCGTCCACAAGATGGTGACCATGGGCACGCTCGAGGAGCGGATCGACGCGTTGATCGAGTCCAAGAAGAAGCTGGCGGAGGATATCGTGGGCGGCGACGAGTCGTGGCTGGCGAATCTGGACAACGACGCATTTCGCCGGTTGATCGCGCTGGACCGCGGCGACGCGGTCGTAGGCTGACGAGGAGGGCGGCACATTGTCAGGGCGGAGCAAGACCTGGTGGGGCGAGGAGTTCCTGAACGCCCTGGAGAGTTGCATGGACGCCGGCCGGCTGTCGCGAGGGAGGAGCTACGCCGCGCCGCGCAGACGGACGGAGTTCTCGATCCGGCAGGGCAAGGTCGAAGCCACGATGGTCGGCAACGTCAATCCCCACTTCGGCGTCTACAAGACCCCTTACTACACCGTGAAGGTCGAGCTCGAAAAGGTCGGCGCCGCCCGCTGGAAAGCGATCCTGGGGCGATTGGGCTCCAATGCGGACTGGGTAACGCATCTGATTCTGGGGGAGGTGCCGCCCACCATCGAGAAGGCGTTCGCCGGCTCGAGGGTCAAGCTGCTGCCGCGTACAGGCCGGGAGATTCGCTCGTCCTGCTCCTGCCCCGACTGGGCGAATCCGTGCAAGCACGTGGCGGGTGTGTACTTCCACGTCGCGGCGCTGCTCGACCGCGATCCTCTGCTGCTGTTCGAGCTGCGCGGCATGGATCGCCTGCAGCTCCGGAAGGCCGTCTCACAGTCCGAATTCGGCGCGGCGTTGCTCGGCGCTGACGGCGCTGGAGATCCCGATCCTGCCGCCGCGGCGCGGGAGCCTCGCATCCCCGCGGTGGCGGCAGGCGGCAGCGATGCCCCCGCCTCCGACCTGCGGGCGTTCTGGCGCGGGAGGCCGCTGCCGCGAGAGGTGACGGCGGAGGGGCAGGCCCCGCCGGTCTCCGCCCTGCTGCTGCGCCGGGAGGGCGACTACCCGGAGTTCTGGCATCGCAACACCTCGTTCATCGAGGCGATGGCGGCCGTGTACGAGCGCGTCGCAAAGGGGATCCCGCCGAAATCCGCCGAGGCTCTTCCCGACCTGACCTGAGTTCCAGGCGCAGCGTACTCTCCGCTTCCAGGTGGGTGGGCTGGCCAAGAATCAACGACTTCTGGCGCTGGGCATACGGCAACTCCTGGCCGTCCAGTGTTGCAGCGGTCACGTCCCGCTCCAGCAACGGACCCGCGTTGAAGCGCTGCAGTGCTATCGACCCGTGGAGAACCGACAGGACGATCCGATCCTTTCGCAGTTCGACGGTGCCCCACGCGGACCGCAGGCACCAGAAGAAGCGCTGCGCCGGGAGGTCCTGCCTGGGATGGAAACCGATCTCGCCCCTGGTCATGTCGAACGTGAAGCCGCTGAGGGCGGGCAGCAGCGCGTAGGAGGACATGGCGCGGGCGTAGTTGCTGCCGCACTCCATTTCGTTCCACGGGTTGCGCTTCTCGCCGTCGTAGCGGGCCCGGATCGCCTGCACGATTTCGATGCCTTCGTCGACCAGCCCCTCCTGGATCATGTGGCCGGCGGCCTGGTACTCGAAACCGCTCATCGTCTCCTCGGCGAACGGGATGCCGGTGTTCGGCCGGCCGCGCGGGTAGGAGCAGGTCAGCACGCCGGACTCATCGTTCAGGCTGAACACGCGGCGCGGGTTGAAGGTGTGCCGCATCGCCCGCACGAAGTTGTAACGGAAGATGGAGCGCAGCGCGGTGCGCCGCTGGCCGCGATCGAATATGTCGCCGAGTCCCGAGAGGTTGGCGTGCCATTGGGCGACCACCTGGTCGATGCCGCAGCCCTCGGCTACCTGGTAGTTGATCTGCCCGCCGCCGGCGTCCCAGTACTCGTCCCAGTCGCGGCGTGCCGCGGTGCGGCCGGTCTCGCCGTCGACCACGGTGGCATCGTCCTCGATCAGCTCCTCGAGAGTGCTCTTGTCGGTCAGGTCGACAAGCTGGTGATAGTACTCGCCGTTGAACAGGTGCGCGTCCACCCACCGTTTCCCGGTGTGGAACAGGGCGCGGAACTCGGCCGCGGCGCCCGCGTCCCGGAGGTGCTCGGCCATCTCCGCGGCGGCCTTCAGGGCGGCCAGGTAGAATCCGGTGAGCCAGGAGTTGGGGCCGAACAGCTCGGTGTCGAGGGTGTGATGCTGCCGGCCCTCCAGCACGCCGTCCCGGTCTCGGTCCCACCGGTCGCGGTTGTCCGGCGACCAGGCAAACGCCAGGCTCTTCCTGACGGCGGGCCAGAGCCGGGCCAGCCACTCGGTGTCGCCCGATATCTTCCAGTCCCGGTACACCTTGACGATGCCGCCGAACTGGCCGTCGGCGCAGGGCCGGAACGGAGACCGCCCGCGGCCGAGGGGGAGCTGAAGGCGAAAGCTCATGCCGCCGTCTTCGCGCAGGTTGTAGCGGTAGTCGGCCTCGCGCATGCCGCGTTCCAGCCGCGGGAACAGGAACGGCAGCGCGTACGCGTAGTTCCACACGTGGGTACAGCTCCCCTCGCAGCATATTTCGTCGGGGTGGCAGCCCTCGAAGCCGTACAAGGTGCCGTCTTGCAGGCGCAGCACGGTCGGGCTCTTGAGCACCGACAGGTTCGCGGACACCGCATCGACCACGGCCGCGGGCAGGGTCGAAGAAAACAGCGCATCCTTGAACGACACCGTTTCCCGGTACAGCCGGTCCCAGTTCGAGAGCGCGTAGCGCGCCGCGTCGCCCGAGTCCTTCCACAGCGTGGCGTAGTAGTTCCGCCAACTGTTGGACGCGGGCTTGCCGTTTGCCGGATCGTTCGGCGCAGGGTTCCAGTAGTTGGTGTAGACGGGGAAGTTCCAGGCCAGCACGAATCTCGCCCTGCCATGCGAGCCCGGCTGTACCTTCAGATGAGCCGCCAGCAAGCAGTGGGCGCTGCGCAGTCCTGCCCCACGTGCGCGGATCTCATCGCGAGGCCTGTTCGCGAACCTCCCCGGAGCCGAGAGATCGCGCCAGTAGGCGCTCACGTCGTCGATCCAGATGCCCTTGTAGGCGGCGCGCCGCCAGTATTCCTGCCAGCTCACCTCGCGCGCGTCGGTGGCCACGGTCATGTCTCCCACCGCCGGGCCATCCCAACCCGGACCGCGCGCGCGCATCTCGATCATGGAGAGCCCATCGATCCGCAGAACGCGGTTGATCTTGGCGGCTCCCGGTACCGGGTTGTTGACCGACAGGCAGACGGTATAGGTCAGCGCGGCGTCAGGGGGGTTGTGGATCTCCACCTCGAAGAACGCCGCCGGGATGCTGGAGTCGTCCTCGTCGAGCGGAATGAAGGGGTTGAACGCGGTGATGGTCACGGCGCCGGGAAACGCGTCGTCGCGCAGCGACAGCGCGGCGACCGGGAACTCGCCACGGAAGCTCGCGGAGCGGAAGTGGGGCGCCGCCGACAGATGGCTGCGCGGCGGACCCGATCCGAACGGCGTGCTGCCGCCTCCCGCCTTCAGGCTTCCGGTGTAGGGTGGCAGGAGATCCCCCTGCAGCACGCGCGCATCGAGCACCTCGCCGTCTCGCTCCGCCTTGACGGCAAAGTGGGTGTAGCCGTTGGCGCCGCCCTTGTTGGGCCGGTTGAAGATCTCCCAGTCGACCAGCCGCCCGTCACCCGCCAGGCCGATGCAGCCGCTGCCGATCCCGCCCAGCGGAAACGAAACCTCCCTGGCCTTCGATCCTTCATAGACAAACTCCGCCATGGCAGGACTTTCCATCGTCGTCAGTGGTGCGCGCGCTCCGCTGCGACAGTCTCGGTGAGCTGGTAGCCGGCCGTCAATCCGACTGTGCCTCGAGCTGCTTGCGCAAGCGCCGCATCGCGGTGGGTCCGTCGGTTACGCGGCCGTGCCCGACGTCCTGCATCGCCGCGTCAACCAGGCCGCGGAGGTGAGCCCGCGCCCGCGCCTTCAGATCCTCGGGAAGCTGCTCCGCTTCCTGTTCGCTCAGTCCATCGTAGATCCATTTCTCCAAGAGGCGGCGATGCTCGGTCTGCTCCAGCAGGCGCAGTCCCTCCCGGACCACTTCGCTGGCGGTTCTATAACGTCCCGCCGACACCAGAGCGTCCACGAAGGCATCCTGGTGTCGGGGCAGCGAGACGTTCCTTGTCTGCCGGTCGGCCATGGGCGTCAGTATGCCGCGAGTCGGGTCGCATATCAATATTCGCCACATAGTGATCGGGGTTTCGAGCAAGGTAGTCGACAGAGACCTGGACGGGCTCGCTTGCAGGTGAGTTGGGGTCCACGACGTACGCACTATCGAGTGTGCTTCCGGCGAATGAGGCGCAGGAAGTCGGCCTCGTCGCGGCACTGCAGCGCGGCCTGCACCAGTGCCGCGACGGAGACACCCTGAAGACGCCCGGAGAGCGCGGCCGACACCGCCATGCCTCGCGACTTCAACACGTGCAGCACGGCGGTTCGCGTCATCTCGATCCGGCCTTCCGCGAGGCCTTCCGCATGGCCCTCGGCGCGGCCCGCGGCATGGCCCGCGGCATGGCCCGCGGCGCGGCCCCGCAGGCGTTCGGCGCGCAGTTGCGGGTCGTCTTCCGGCCCGGTGCCAACGACGGCGCCCAGTGCCCGCCCCACCCGGCGCAACGCCGTCATGGTGGCATCCGACAACTCCGGTTCGTTCAGCCCGCGGTGGATCTCCTGCGCCGTCCAGCTCGGAAAGGCGCGGCTGGCGGGCGCGGTGCGAAAGACGCCGCCCGCCAACAGGTGAATCGTCAGGCCGGGACGCAGACCCGCCGGGCGGCTCGGCGAGGACTGCTCGGGCACCTCGACCCACACCTCCGGGAAGCCCCACGACTCGTACAGCGCCAGCTTGCCGCGGCGCACGTCGGTGGTGTTGTCCACCTCCAGCACCACGTCCGGCAGCGTGTCGCTGCCCACTTCGATTGCCGGACCGGTGGGCCGCGTCGTGCGCGGGTGCAGATACACGGTCTGGTCGGCCTCCAGGATGCGCAGGTACGCGCCATCGTCATCGCGCAGCAGGAGGTCGGCGGCGCCGAACGCCTCGATCGGCGAGCCGCGCACCAGGGCGATCCGTGTCGCCAACTGGAGGAGTCGCTGGCCCGGGTGTTCGTGGTAGACGCTGACCGGATCACACACCATGGCGATCTCGGTCGTGGCGTCCCAGTACTCGATGCGGCGCTCGCAGCGGGCGATCTCGGCGCGCGAAATGCGCACCGGCCGGCAACCGGGAAACTCAAGCGATGGCACCTCGTGCTGCGCCGGGTGCGGCAGGGTGGTGGCGCGGTATTCAGCCATGCCGCCGATCCTATCACAGGGGCGACCGATCATTCCATAATCCCGCGGCACAGGGGCCGGCCCGCCGGTCGCCAACAACCAGCGCGTGTTCGACCGGGTGGATGGCCTGCGCACGGCCCGCTTGGTGTAAGTCCGCGCGGCCGGCGCCCGCGGCGCTCCGCTCGCCGCGAGCTTGACCGGGCGGCAGGGGCGGACTACCGTGGCAGAATATTCCAACACGGACACTGCAAGGAGGAGATCCATGACTACCAGGGGAGTGTTGCTGAGCGCGGCGCTGGTGTTGCTGGCGCCGTTTGCGCTGCTGGCGGGCGCCACCGAGGAGGGGGCGGAGTCGAGCACGGAGATGGCCGTTCCGGCCGGCAAGTACAAGGAGGCGCCGATGCTGGCGGCGCTGGTGGCGGCGGGAGAGCTGCCGCCGGTCGACGAACGGCTGCCGCTGGAGCCGCGGGTGGCGCCGCCGGTGGAGGAGGTCGGCACCTACGGCGGCACCCTGAACGTGGTGTCCATCGACAAGAACCCGTGGAACGACATCACCGAGTCGCCCGAGAACGTCGGCGCCCGCTTCCTGGAGATGACCGGCGACGGTTCGGTGGTGCCCGACCTGGCGCGTGGCTACGAGCTCACCGACGACGGCAAGAGCTTCACCGTCTACATGCGCGAGGGGGCGAAGTGGTCGGACGGCCACCCGCTCACCGCCGACGACGTTCTCTTCGCGTTCGAGGACATGCACTGGAACGACCAGGTGGAGACCTGGAACCTGTTCCCGGGCGTCAGCAGGGTGATCAAGGTGGACGACTACACGGTCCGCTTCGAGATGGACGAACCCTACTTCGCCATGGAGCTGATCATGGTGCAGTGGCCGGGCGGCGAGTGGGTCGCCTTTCACCCCAGGCACTACCTGGCGAAGTGGCACATCAACCACAACGACGACGCCGAAGCGGTGGCCGCGGAAGAGGGCTTCGACTCCTGGTCGGAGGCGTTCCGCTACCACTTCTGGTGGGCGCCGCTGAACGACCTGGACAAGCCGACGGTGATGGCGTGGCGGATTTCCGATCTTACCGCGACGGTCAAGGCGCTCGAGCGCAATCCATACTTCTACCAGGTCGACGAGGCGGGCCAGCAGCTTCCCTACATCGACCGCGTGGTCGCCACCATCGTCGATCCCGAGCTGTACCACCTGAAGATCATCCAGGGCGAGGCGGACATCGCCTCCATGTTCACGGAGTTCAAGAACTGGACCCTGTACAAGCAGAACGAGGAGGCGGGCGACTACACCGTGCACCCGGCGGCGGGCATCACCGCGGCGCAGACCGGCCTGGAGATCAACCAGAATCACGACGATCCGGGCCTGCGCCAGGTGCTGAACGACGTCCGCTTCCGGCAGGCGCTGTCGATCTCCCTCAACCGCGAGGAGATCAACAAGGTGATCTACCACGGCCTCGGCGTGCCGTTCCAGGCCACCGCGATGCCGACCGCGAGCTTCTACAAGGAAGAGTGGGGCAGGGCGTACAACCAGTTCGATCCCGACGAGGCGAACCGGCTGCTCGACGAGGTGGGCCTGACCGCGCGCGACTCGCGTGGATTCCGGCTGCGGCCCGACGGCGAGCCGATGTTCCTGGCGGTGGAGGCCACCAGCCGCACCATGCTGGAACTGGAACTGGTCAAGGAGTACTGGGAAGACGTCGGCCTGGAGGTGGGGATCAAGGAATTGCCCAATGCGCTGTTCAGCGAGCGCGGCCGGGCGCTCGACCACATCATCACCGTGCACCCGTTCGAGACCACCACCGAGGTGGCCAGCTACAACTGGTCGCGCGCCGGTCCGGGCCGCTGGTGCCCGGCGTGGAACCAGTGGCTGCAGGCGAACGAGGACATCCGCAAGGGCACCAAGACGCTGGCCGACTTCACCGACGGCATGCTGCCCGGCGAAGAGCCGCCGCAGGATGTCAAGGACCTGTACGAGTGGGGCATCAGCAAGCCGCGCACCCGGTTCCTGTCACCCGAGTACACCGAGCTGTCGCAGAAGATCTACGACCTGTGGGCGGAGAAGCTGTACATCATCGGCACCGTCGGCATGGCGCCGCAGCCGGTGATCGCCAAGAACAACCTCGGCAACGTGGTCAAGGAGTATCCGCTGTCCGCCGAGTGGGCCGGCGGCCTGCACAACGAAGTCCAGCAACTGTTCTGGAAAAACTGATCGACCGCCGGCGAGCCATCGGGCGCCGTCCTGGTGGCTTGCCGAATGCCTTGGGGCGGTCGCGTCGGCTTGCCCGTCAGCCGTTCGGTGGGGGTGACTTGGCCACCGTCACCCGACGGGTACGATTGCGGCTCAGCCGGGATCGACGGCGGCGCGCAGGGCGCGCACGTTCGCCTCGGGAACGTCGGGAGCATAGGTGCAGCCGGTCGCCAACATCCAGCGCGAGCCGGTCATCGCGCCGGCGTGCTCCTGCGCCTGCGCCGCCACCTGTTGCGGTGTGCCCTCGCCGAGGAGCGTGCGGTGGGAGACGCCCCCGACCACACACTTGCCGGTCAGGCGCGCCCCCTCGGCCAGCGACGGGTTGGTTTGGTCCTGACTGTCCCAGTTGAGTGCGGCCACCGGGTAGTCGGCGAAGGCCGCCAGCATGTTGTTGCTGCGGCACACGTGCAGCAGGTGGAACTCGGCGCCGTCCAGTGCCTGCAGGAAGCGCAGGTCGTAGGGGCGCGCCACCTCGCGGTACTCTGCCTCGCTCCAGGCATCGCGGGTCGCCCAGCCGGTGGTGGCAAAGAACGTACCGCTGGCCCCGATAGCCAGACATTCGCGGCCGAACTCGATGAAGGTATCCGTGATGCGCTGCAGCGCGCCCTGCACCCGCCGCGTATCGTGGCGCAGGTAGCGCAACATCGCATCCGGCGATCCCGCCAGCCGCTCGGCAATCGACAACGGAGTGAACACCGTCATGAGGTAGGGCACCTGCCCGGCAAGGCCGGCCGCGATGCGCCGCAGCGCCTCCAGTTGCTCCCCCAGTACGCCGCGCGTCACCTCCAGCGGCTTGACCGCATCCCAATCCTCCGCCCGCTTGACCGGCCAGCGCTCGACGCTCGGGCCCTCCGCGTCGCTGTCACTGAAGCGCATCTCCACTCCCCAGTCCTCGACGTGGTAGCTGGCTCGAGGGTTCACTTTCATGAAATCCCACTCATGTTCGCGCTGAAACCGGAGCATCGCCTCGGCCAGATCTACCGCGCTGTTCTCCTGGCTGTAGAAGTGCCGCCACGCGCTGATCGGAGGCCGGTCCACCGACTGCCCCTTCAGCGCCGCCGCTACCCGCTCCCGGTGCGTCATTGGCGCTGCCATCGACGACCCCCCTCTCCGACATGTCCGATCAACAATCCGCACCTCCCGCGCATCTCCGAGGTTCCACTACCATAGCTCATCGGCTCGCGCAAGGCGACCACGAGGCGCCGGCGCTGGTGAGCGAGCTGAGCGAGCCAGGACGATCTCACGCTTGAGGTGTTGAAGCACGGAAAGATTGACAAGGGTGTGG
>JAPPGB010000179.1 GCA_028821475.1 Spirochaetaceae bacterium | reverse complement strand
TGAACGATCATTCTCCCGACGCGCCCGCGCGCCGCGACGCTTCCTGGATCGGCGAGATCCCTCCGTCATCCAAGCCAACCCCACACCCTTGTCAATCTTTCCGTGCTTCAACACCTCAAGCGTGAGATCGTCCTGCGGAGGCGGCTGCCGCTCTTGCGCGGCGGCGGCGGGGCGCGGCATGCTGCCGCCCATGGCACAGCTTCGCGCAGGCGTTATCGGCCTGGGGCGCATCGGCAGCACCTTCGACGACGAGATCATCCGCGGCGGCACTTTCTTTCTGCCCTATTGCCACGCTCCGGCCTACCACGAGTCGCCGCTGGTGGAGTTGGTCGCGGGCGCGGATCCCAACGCGCAGCAGCGAGCCTGGTTCGCGGAACGGTGGGGACTGGACGAAGCGCACGTCTACGAGGACTACCGCGAGATGCTGGCGCGCGAGAACCTGGACCTGGTCAGCGTGTGCACCAGCGCCCGCCCGCGCGCCGCGATCATCGAAGCGTGTGCCGGCGCCGGGGTGCGCGGCATCTGGGCAGAGAAGCCGATCTCGGTGAGCCTCGCGGAGGCGGACTCGGCGCTGCAGGTGTGCCGCGAGCACGGCACCGTGGTGGCCGTCAACTGCCACCGGCGCTGGAACGCGTTGTTCAAGGAGATTAAGACCATGCTCGACGCCGGTGAGTTCGGCCGGCTGCGGCAGATCAACGTGCACGGCACCTTCGGCCTGTCGAGTAACGGCAGCCACATGCTCGACACCATGAACTTCCTGGCCGGGAGCCACGTCGAATGGGTATTCGGCGAGATGGAGTCGGACGCCGCCGCCGCCGGCGACGACGATCCGCGGGGCAACGGCTACCTGGCGTACGCCAACGGCGTGCGCGGTTTCATCCGCACGATGCCCAGCGGCGCGGCCTTCACCTCGTTCGACATCATCGGCGACGAGGCGCGCGCCTGGACCGGCGACGACGGCATGAGCTGGAAGCTGATCCGCCGTGTCCAGGGCAACACCGAGCGCCCGAGCATGCGCCCGCTGTCCAACCGCTTCCAGGGCTCGCTACCGGCCGAGTACCCGTTCCCGCTGCCGAACCGCCTGCAGGCCACCGGGTTGGCGATTATCGATGACTTGGTGTCCTGCATCGCCAGCGGCGCGGCGCCGCGGTGCTCGGGGGAGGATGGCCGGGCGGCGCTGGAGATCGCGATCGCGATGCGGGAGTCGCACCGCCGCGACTGCCGGCGGGTAGCGTTGCCGCTCGCCGACCGCGAACTGCGGCTGGTCTCCAGCGATACGTACCAGGACCATACGCCCGCCCGTCTGCGCCCCATGCGCCGCACCTAGCAGGCCCCGGTCACGCCGCGAGCCGGGGCGCTATCGAGGCGGCGTCAGCGAGTGCAGGCCGGCGGCCGCCAGCAGGGTCTCCTGCACCGCCAGCTCGTGGGCGAAGGTGCGGTCGGCCGGCTGTTCGCCGTGGATGGTGGCCAGGAAGGCGCGCAGGCTCTCGACGTAGCGCGGCCGCGCCGCCACCGGCACCTCCTGCCAGCCGGCCTCGTAGCCGTCGCGCGCGCCATCCAGGCACAGGCGCAGGCGGGGCGGCTCCATCGGCTCCAGGATGGCGCTGCCGCGGGTGCCGTACACCTCCATGCGGCGCGCGGCGCCCGGCTCCACTTCGCCGGCCACCGACTCCACCACCGCCAGGGCATGAGGGTACTCCAGCACCGCCACGTTGTTGTCCCGGTACCAGGGAAAGGCGTCGGTCTGCTGGCGCGCGAAGGCACTCACCCGGTGCGGGCGGCCGAGCAACGCCACCACGATGTCGACCACGTGGCCGGCGAGGATGAACATCAGGCCGCCGGCGTGCTCGCCGTGGCTGTCCCAGCGCCGCCAGGCGGCATCGTTCGCCACGCCGGTGGAGATCCGGGTGCGCACCGAGCGAATGGCGCCGAGCCGGCCGGATGCGGCCCAGTCCAGAATGAACTGGTAGCCGGCGTTGTAGCGGAACATGTAGCCGAGTTGCACGTGCAGGCCGCGCGCCGACGCCAGCCGCAGCAGCGCCCGGAACTCGTCCAGGTCGTCGCCCGCCGGCTTGTCCAGCCACACGTGCTTGCCGTGCTCCAGGCAGGCGCGCGCGAACGCCAGGTTCTCCGACACCCGCCCCTCGACCGCGATCGCCGCTATGCTCGGATCCTCCAGCATCTCCCGTGCCGACCCGAACCAGTGCACTCCGTCGTAGGGCGGACGGACGCCGAGCGAGCCGCGCAGCCACTCCGCCGGCTCGTATACCCCCGCCAGTTCGACCGCGGCGCTGTCCCGCATCACGCGCACCTTGCCGGCCGCGTGATCGTGCCCTATGCCGAATTGCGCCATTCGCGTTTTCACCAAAACACCTCTCTTGGCAGCCCGTCGTGGAACCCCGGCTGCTGGCGCCGATTACACCACACACCCCGGAGCGGCACCAGGGGGCGGCCAGCGCACGCACACCGGTCGCGCCGCCACTGCCATTCGGGGTAGTATGCGGCCGTACCCGACCAACAGGAGGAACGAACCATGCCCAAGACCAGTGGCCAGGCACCCTTCGCGTTCTCGCTCTGCGATGACCTGTACTCCCTGCCGGAAGCGGCGCGGCCGTGCGAGGTGGACCTGCACGGCGGCTTTGCCGTCGACACCGAGCCCGGCGGCCGCATCTACTACGGCATGCCCGGCTGCGGCCTGATGTCGATCGCCTCCGATCTGCGCAGCCAGGAGATCATCGAGCTGCCGCCGGACCTGAAGCCGATCAATTTCCACAGCACCAAGCTGGTGCAGTTCGACGGCAGGCGGCGGCTGGTGATGCCCGCCAACGGCGACGCCAAGGTGGTCGTGCTCGGGCTCGACGGCAATCTGGATTTCGTCCTCTCGCGGCCCGAGTTCGACGAATACCAGGACGCGGAAACGCCGTTCAACCCCACCGACACCGCCTACGCGGACGGCACGCTGTACGTGGCGGACGGCTACGGCGCCAACCACATCTCGACCGCCGACCTCGGCACGCAGCAGTGGAAGGGGATCTTCGCAGGCAAGACCGACGACCCGAAGGCGCCCGGACTGTTCGGCACCGCGCACGGCCTGAACGCGCATCCCGACGGCCACCACCTGTCAATTGCCGACCGCCCGCACGCGCGCTTCCAACACTTCGGCCATGGCGGCCACTTCCACTCCTCGCACGACATTACCCACGGCTCCAAGCCGTGCGGCATCGACTTCCTGCAGCGCGGCCACCACTGGTACGCCCTGGTGGGCAGCCTCGACGATCCGCAGGAGGGCAGGGCGGCGCCGATCTACGTGCTCGACGCCAACACCTACGAACTGGTCTCCACCATCCGTCCGAAGGAGGAGCTCGGCGTGGAGCTGGCGGACCACATCCACAACACGGTGTGGTACGAGCATGGAGGACAGCTCTACCTGATCTGTCAGGCGTGGAACCCGGGACACTATTTCGTGCTCGCACACGAAGGCTAGAGCGAGCCGGAATCTGTCAGCCGCTCCGCGAAGCCGCACGCGCCTTACCAGGGCAACGGCAATTGCCCCGGTTCCGCTTCGCTGGAGGTCGGTGCCACCGCGTCGGCGCACTCGAAAGCATGATGATTCATGCGCGGTGTCACCGGGTGCAGGGCCAGTTCGTGGTCGAGCGGACGCAGCAGTCCGCATACCGCCTCGTGCGGCGCATCGGGGTCGAGCCACAGGTCCCACGCCGCCGGATCCAGGATCGCCGGCATGCGGTCGTGGAGCGGCTCCAGTTGCTCGTTGGCAGCCACGGTGATGATGGCGCAACTGGCAATCGGAGCGAAATCATCGCGCTGCCAGCGGGCACGGATGGCGGCGAACGCCAGCGGAACCCCGTCGCGGTGGCTCATGAAGTAAGGCTGGCGCACGGTGCCGGCGCGCCGCCACTCGAAGAAGCCGTTCGCCGGCACGATGCAGCGGCTGCCGGCAAACAGGCCGCGGAACAGCGGTTGCCGGGCGATCCCCTCGGCGCGCGCGTTGATCAGCGGCGTCCGCCTCCGGTCCGGAGTCGGCCACTGCGGCGGCACCAGCCCCCAACGCGCCATGCGCAGGCGGCGCGGTCCGGCGCGGCGTGCGCCGGTGGGACGCATCACTACCGGTACCTCCTGCGTCGGCGCGATGTTGTAGCGTGGCTCGGTCGCCGGGGTAGCGGCGTCCGCCACCACCGAGAACGCATCGATCAGTTCCTCGTTTTCCGCGTAGAGCGCGTAGCGGCCGCACATGGCACGATCAGTGTGCCGCCGGCCCGGCGCACCGGTCAACGTGCGCGGCGGCGCCGCACGGCACCGCACGGCACCGCCGGCGCGACACCGGAGCAGGCGGCACGCGCGTCCCGGTCATGAGCCCTCGCGCCGCTACCGATAAAGGATACGTGTACGGTCACGTGAAGCGAATATCGTCCCGGCTACAGGAAGCAGCGGCACGGTGAGCACGCAGAGAAGGGCACAGCAGGTGCCGCAGGCGCGTCTGGTCGTCGCGCTGGTCACGATGATTGTGGTGCTGACCGGCGTCCTCGTCGGCCTGGTGCTGCGCCCGCCCGCCTACGACAACTCCGGGCCCGGTGCCGAACCGGCACGCCCGCTCCCGAACCTCATCGAACGCCTGAAGATCCCGGCCGCCGGGTTGGAGCCTCCTCCATACCTCGGCACGATACCCGACCACGAAACCTCGGGCGCCGAGTCGTACGGCGCCGATCATCCGCCGGACGGCGCGCAGGCGCCCGGCCCTGAACCCGCTCCGGCAGCCCAACCGCCGCGCACGCCCGGCGCGGAGGTGAAGCTTGCCATCGTGATCGACGATGCCGGCAACAACCTGCAGGAACTGAAGCCCTACCTGGAGTTCCCCGGACCGCTGACGTTCGCCGTATTGCCGCAGTTGCACCACTCCGCGCGCGCAGCCGAACTGGCGCGCGCGCACGGCCACGAAGTGATCCTGCACTTGCCGATGGCGGCGATCAGCGGCAAGAATCCGGGGCCCGGCACGATCTCCGAGGAACTCTCGGAGGTGGAGATTCGCCTGCTGCTCGAACTCAACTTCGCATCCATCAGCGGCGCCGTGGGTACCAACAATCACATGGGATCGGCCGGCACCGCGGACGCCCGTATCATGGACGCCGTCATGGCCTACCTCGCCGATACGGGCCGGTTTTTCGTCGACAGCCGCACTACCGCAAGCAGCGTGGCCGCGGTGTATGCGTCCAAGCACGGCGTGCCGTTCATGGCGCGCGACGTGTTCCTTGACCATGACCGCGATCCCGCCGCCATTCGCAGCGCCCTGCGCCAAGGGCTCGCCGTGGCTCGCCGGCAGGGGCACGCGGTGCTGATCGGCCACTCTTCCGTACGCGAAGTCGCAATGGCGCTGTTGGAGGTGTATCCCCACCTGCAGGAACAGGGTTTCGTGGTGGTGCCGCTGTCCGAACTCGTGCCGATCGACGGCGGCGCGGTCACGATCTCCCACCTCCCGGCCACGAGCGAAGGTGGCAGTACCGGGCTCGCCACCCCGTGACGGTACTGGGCATCGAGACCTCGTGCGACGAGTGCGCGGCCGCGGTCGTTGCCGACGGCTCGAAGATGCTCAGCAACGTGGTCTACTCCCAGATCGAGGAACACCGCCGCTACCGGGGCGTGGTCCCGGAGATCGCCAGCCGCAAGCACGTCGAGTGGATCGACGGCGTGGTGGCACACGCCCTCGCCGACGCCGGCGTGGAGCTGGCGGCCATTGACGCGCTCGCCGTTACCACCCGCCCCGGGCTGATCGGATCCTTGCTGGTGGGCCTGTCCTACGCCAAGGGACTGGCGCTCGCGCGCGGCCTGCCGATGATCGCGGTGGATCACGTGCAGGCGCACTTCTACGCCCCGCACCTGGAACGCGACCTCTCCTATCCCTACATCGGGCTGCTGCTGTCCGGCGGCCACACCCTGATCGCCCAGGTGTACGGATTCGACCGCATCGAGGTGATGGGCGCCACCATCGACGACGCCTGCGGCGAGGCGTTCGACAAGGTCGCCAAGTACTTCGACATCGGGTTCCCGGGCGGGGTCGCCATCCAGAATCTCGCCGCCGGCGGCGATGCCGCGGCATACCGGTTTCCGCGCCCCTCCCTGCACAAGGGGGACCACCGCTTCGACGTGTCCTACTCCGGCCTCAAGACCGCGGTGATTCACCAGCGCGACCAGTTCCGCGATCCGGCGTACCAGGACACGCTGCCCAATCTGGCCGCCGCGTTTCAGCAGACCGCGGTCGACATCGTGGTGGACAAGGCGCTGCTCGCCAGCCGCGAAACCGGCATCGACTGCATCGTGGCGGCCGGAGGCGTGGCCGCCAACACCTACCTGCGGCGCCGGCTGGACGCCGAACCGGTGCGCACGGTCTATCCCAGCCTCAGGCTGTGCACCGACAACGCGGCCATGATAGCCGGGCTCGGCTACCACCTGCTCGCGCGTGGCGAGCGCAGCGGCCTCGACACCGGCGCGCGCGCCCGGGTAGGGGAGTTCCGCGCCCGCTATCCGTGACCGTACCCGCCGCCGGGCAGCGCCGCTAGCGCCCCGAAATCCCCGCCTGCGGCGGCGCTTCCGGCCCAACCGGCCTACCTAGGAGCCTGCCGGAATCCGACAGGCTCCTAGGCCACCGCCTCGCGCGCCCACGCGAGGTGTTCCACCTCCACGTCGTTCGGCAGCGTGCAGCCGGCGCCGACCATGAATCCGGCGCTGCCCATCGTGGCCAGCGCACCGTGCACCTCGGCGGCGATCGCCGCGCGCGGCCCATCCACGATCGGTCCGCGCTCGTCGATGCCGCCGATGATCGGCCGCCGAAACAGGTCGCGGCCGGCCGGCAGGGTCAGGTTGTCGTTCTGCGGCGCCCAGTTCACCGTGTGCCCCGGGTAGTCCACGTAGTGCTGCAACCGGATCCCGCGCCCGCATATATGCAGGATGTTGCAGGTGGCGCCCGCCGCCGTGGCCGCCTCCAGCACGGTGACGTCGTGCGGCTTGATGTAGCGCAGATGCTCCTCCGCGGTGAACCGGGACGCGTCGCCGCCTTGCGCCGAGAAGTAGATGCCGGCCGCCCCGGCATCGATGCAGGCAGCCGAGAACGCGGCCAGGCTCTCCGCGATCGCGCCAAGCCCCGCCGACACCGCCTCCGGGTCTTCCTTCAGGTGCTCGGTGACCTTGTTGTCACTGATCTTGTTGCCGGTGGCGTACGGGTTGAAGATGGTCGTCGCCATCAGCACCTCGCCGCCGAGGGTATCCACCAGTTCGCGCAGGCCCGCGAGCTGGGCCTGGTAGGGCGCCGACGACAACGGCGCCGGCTCCAGCTTGCGCCAGTCCGCGGGCGACCTCACCACGTCCACGCCGACCGCCTTGTAGCCGTTGTCGTTCATCACCTTCAGCAGGTCGGGGTCGGCGGCGCGGTAGTAGTCGATGTGCGCCTGCGCCATTGCGGTGCCGGCGGCCGCGGATTCCGGAAAGTGAAACCAGAACCCGGCCGGCACCCGGTCCGGCCGCTCGCCACGCAGCATGGTGTGCATTCGCTCGATCTTGTTCATACCCGGGAGGATAGCATTGGCGGCCCGAACCGCGAAGAGGGCCTCCAGCGGCGCCTCCCGTGCCCACAAGTAGACAGAATATACATTATCGGCGCTTTGCACGGGGTTCCGAACGGGTGCGATTTGCTGGTAGACTGGGACTCACGGTGAGCGTTTCCTTGCATGAGCAGGCGCCCGACTTCGAGTTGACCACCGCAGACGGTACCCCACTGCGACTCAGCTCCCTGCGCGGGCGCAAGGTGGTGCTGTTCTTCTATCCGCGCGACCACACGGCGGGATGCACCGCGCAGGCGTGCGCATTCCGCGACATCTACGAGGAGCTGGTGACCGCCGGCGCCGAGGTGGTCGGCGTCAGCAGCGATTCACCCGAGACCCACCACGGCTTCGCCGCCCGCCACGCGCTGCCGTTTCCCATCGCCAGCGACCCGGACGGAGCCGTACGCCGGCGGTACGGGGCGAGCACGCGCCTGCTGCTGAACCGTACCGGACGCGTCACCTTCCTCATCGACGAGCAAGGCGTGGTGCGCGACATCTTCGTGTCCTTGTGGCGGGTCGGCGAGCATGTCGAGCGAGCACGCGCTTGGGTCAGCGCGATCAGTCGTTGAGGCGGGAAAACAACCAGATCAGCAGGAACGCACAGAACGCCGCCGCGAACACGTTGACGGTATTGAAGTGCGACAAGCGCTCGATCACGCCCGCGAACGCCTGGTCCAGGAGGCCGCCGAGCACGGCGCCGATCAACCCGACGATCAGCGCTCCCCAGAACTCCCCCGGCACCCGGCGGCGCAACACGAAATGACAGAAGATCGCCGCGGTCAGCCCAATCGTGACGAATGTCAGCCCGACCTCGATGTACTCGATCACTGGCGCCCGAACGTCAGGTCGATGGACCCAAGGTTCAATGCCTCGCTGTAGACGGTGAACCGGTCGGTGTCCCCGTAGGACAGCGCGAACAGTTGCAACTGTACCATCTCGCAATTCTCGGGATCGGCAAGCTCCTCGGTCACGGTCGCGATGTCGACGTCGCCGGGGGCGAACTCGTCGCACGCGAACCTCTTGTAGTCGTCGGTACCACTCCGGACCGCCCGCCGCAGGTACACCGGCTGGCCGCCGTCCCAGGTGGCGTCCGGGTCTGCCCCGATGTCCGTCGGGCTGAAATCGAGCGTGACCACGACACCGGTACCCGGGCCGTCGATCAACGGAAGTGACGGTGGGTCGTCGTCGCTGCTGCTCGCGACGCGGCGGAATCCGGCCGCCGCCAACTCCTCGCGCGACTCCAGGTCGCGCTCGGGCACCGACTCGACGGGGAAAATCCGGTAGTACAGCTCGATGCCCCGGAACTCGATGCCCCGGACGGTGGACTTCGGTACTGCGAACGTGAATTGTTTCGCGGTTACGGAAGAGCCAGGGTCCGTGGGTGGGGACAGGACAGGCCGGGGGTCGGGAAGGCCGCAGCCCGCGATGGCGCAGATTGCGGCCGCGATCACCAGCGCGCCTGCGCGCAGCGTCCGCCCGAGCGCCACGCTCCCCTACTCTGCGGGCAGCAGGCCCTGCGTTTCCAGTGCGATGAGGCGGTTGCGCACGGCGGTAGCCCAGCTACTGCCGCCGTGATCGTCGGTCACCCGGGCGTACGCGTCGCGCGCCGCGTCGTAGTCGGCCCGCTGCTCAGCCATGCGGCCGATGGAAAACAGCGCACGAGGGACCAGCAGGTTGTCCTCCCAGTCGGCGACCAGGCGCTCGAGATGCGCGCGCGCCGCCTCGGCGTCGCCGGCTTCCTCCAGGGCGACCGCGGCGTTGAAGATGCTCAACGGCGCCAGGTAACTGGTGGGCCAGCGGGCAGCCAGCTCCTGCCAGTCAGCGGCGGCATTCTGCCACTGCTCGGTCGCGAACCAGTACTCGGCGCGCACGTAGAGCGCCCGCTGGGCGGCATAGCGGCGCGAGAATTGCCGCAACAGGAGATCCACCTCTTCGATGAGGTCGTTGCCCAGATTGGTCTTGCGCGTGCCCTCCGGGGCTCCGTTCCAAGACTCGAACAGGTCCTGCAACTGCTCGGCGCGCAGCGCCGAACTCTCCTCCACGCTGCGCTCGCGCTCGGCCCAGATCAGCCACACGCCGAGCGCCGCCACCACCACGCCCGCAACCACCAGCAGCGGCAGCCGGTAGCGTTCGACGAATGCCGACACCAGGGTGACGACACCGGACGTACCTGCCGACGATGATTGGGCGCTACTCACCGGTGCGCCTCTCCGAGTCGCGACTCCGGTACATCAGTCGTTCGTGCGGTCTCTGAGGAACTCGCCAAGCGAAACGCGATCCGGCTCTTCATCGTCGTGAATATACTTCACCAGTTCCTGACGTTCTTCACGGCGCTGCAACTCGCGCAGCGACAGGGACAGGCGCTGCTTGTCGGCGCTCACCTCGGTAACAACCGCCTTCAACGGATCGCCGACGCGGATCTCGTCGCGCATCCGGTCGATGGCGCCGCCGCTCGGCTCGGCGAGCTGGTTGTTCGCGATCAGCCCCTCGATGCCTCCCTGCACCCGCAGGAACACCCCGAAATCGGTCTTGCTGCTGACCTCGCCCTCGATGACGCTGCCACGCTTGAAGGCGCGCGCCAGGGCCTCCCACGGGTCGTCGGAGAGCTGCTTCAGGCCAAGCCGGATGCGGCGTGCCTTCTTGTCCAGATCGACCACCGCAACTTCGATCTCCTCGCCGGAATTCACGACCGAGCCTGGATTGCGCACCTTCTTGGTCCAGGACATGTCCTCGACGTGCAACAACCCGTCGATGCCCTCCTCCAACTGCACGAACGCTCCGTAGCTGGTGATGTTGCGCACGGTACCCTTTACCACCTTGCCGGGCGGGAACCGCTCCTCCACGGTATCCCATGGATTCGGCAGGACGTGCTTGAGCCCGAGCGAGAGCTTGCCCCGCTCCAGGTCGTAGTCCAGGATCTTGACCTGCACCTCGTCGCCGCCGCCGAGCACCTCGCGCGGGTGGCCGATCTTCCTGACCCACGACATGTCCGAGATGTGCAGCAGACCCTCGATGCCGGGCTCGATTTCGATGAACGCACCAAAGTCCGTGATCTTGCTCACCTTGCCGGTAACCACGTCGTCCACGGTGTAGCGCTCTTCGAAGGTGGTCCACGGATCGGGCGTGAAGTGCTTGAGACTGAGATTGACCTTCTGCGAGTCGCGATCGATGCGGATCACCTTGACGTCCACCTCTTCGCCGATCACCACGGCATCCTTGGGTGAGGCCACGTGTCCCCAGCGCATGTCGTTGACGTGCAGCAGTCCGTCGAAACCGCCCAGGTCGACGAACGCGCCGAACGAGGTGAACGTCTTCACGGTGCCGCGGTACACGTCTCCCACCGCCGCGCTCTCGTAGAACTGATCGCGCTTCTTGCGCGCTTCGCGCTCCAACCACGACTTACGGTTCAGGACGATGTTGACCTTGCCGCGGTTGTAGAGCTGCTCCACGAAGAACCGCGTCTCCAGGCCGATGTAGGCGTCCTCGTCCCGTACCCGCATCACGTCGACCTTCGAGAACGGCACGAACGCTCGCAGAGCCGCGCCGAGGTCGACTTCGTAGCCGCCCTTGATCTTCCGGGTGACGCGACCGGGCACCGGCTCGCCGGTCTCGTCGGACTCCTTCAGGGCCCGCCACACGACCTGCTCGTCGGCCTTGCGCTTGGACACCACCACCTCACCGTGGCGGCCCTCCTTGCGCAACAGCACGACGTTCACCTCGTCCTTCACGTGCGGCGGTTTGTCGAATTCGTCGAGTGGTATGCGGCCTTCCGACTTCAGACCGACGTCCACGAACACGGTTTCGGGGCCAACTTCGATCACGTGACCCGTGATCAACTGACCCTCTTCCACCTGGTCAAGGCGGGTGATGTATTGCTCTTGCAGTTGTGATTCGAAGGATTGGGGCTTCGATGCGCCTGCTTCCGAGTCGCTCATAATGCGAACAGGATTACTCCGGGGGGAAATTAGTGGGGATTACGGACACAACCTTCGCACAAACCTGAGCCACCGTCAAGTGCGAAGTTTCAATGAGTTGCGCATCCGCGGCCGGACGCAGCGCACCCATCGGTTTCCGCCGGTCGCGGCGGTCGCGTTCGGCCAGTTCCTCGGCGATCCGCCCGACCATCCGACCGGCCGACCCGCGCTGACGCGCCCTCCTGGTTGCCCGCACATCCGGGTGGGCGTCGAGAAATACCTTCACGATCGCATCGGGGAACACTTCGGTCCCCATGTCGCGGCCTTCGACCACCCACCTGCCGACGGACACCCGTGCCCGCAGGGTCCGATTGATCTCGGTGCGAATCGCGGGAACGGCGGACAGCGGCGCCACCAGAGCGTCCACTGCCGAACTGTATAGTGTCGGGCTAAGGTCCAGGTCGCCAGCATATACCGAATCACCGCTCACCGTCCAGTGCGTCGACCGCATCATGTCGAGTATCCGCTCGGTACTCCTGGTTCCGCCCAGCCGGTCCAACGCCAACCGTGTCACCGCGCGGTACAGTGCGCCGGAGCTCAGCCACGGGAGGTGCAGCCTGCGCGCCACGCACCTCGCGACGGTGGACTTGCCGGAACCGGACGGCCCATCGATCGCGATCACCGCCGGCGCCCTCATCGCGGCCGCCCCGCCCCGACGCGGCGCACCGCTCGCGGCCGGCGATCGAGAAACCAGGCCACCTCCGCTGAATTCAGTGCCCGCCACGTTCCCGAAGCAATGCCGTCCAGGGTGACCGGACCGATCCGCACGCGCACGAGGCGGCGAACCTGCTTGCCTGCGTGCCCGAGCACCCGGCGGATTTCGCGATTGCGCCCCTCGGTCAGGGTCAGCGTCACGCGGTTGCCGTCGATGCGGCGATAACCGGCCAGCGTGTAGGTGGTGCCGTCGATGCACCAGCCGGCTCGATATCGCTCCAGCACGGCGGTTGAAACCGGGAGGTCGGTGGTTACCTCGTACTCCTTTTCCACACCGTATCTCGGATGCGTGGCGCGAACCGCGAGCTGCCCGTCGTTGGTGAACAGGATGAGTCCGCTTGATGCGAGATCCAGTCTTCCCACGTGGAACGCCCGTCCGGCTTCAGGCGGAAGCAGGTCTCGTGCAAGCCGACGCCCGCGCGGGTCGGCGTTCGAGCACAGGTAGCCCACCGGCTTGTGCAGCGCGACGTGGACCGGCCGGCGCTCGGCGGTCACTACCCTGCCATCGAGGGTTACGCGGTCACCCGCCGCCACCGTACACCCCTGCACCGTGACCTGCTCTCCGTTTACCGCCACCCTGCCGCTCGCGATGAGCCGCTCGCCGCCCCGCCGCGAAGCCACCCCGGCGCGTGCGAGAAACACCTGCAACCGCTGCGGCGCGTCGTCCGAGCCGGCGCTCGGTGCGACCGGCGGCGCCGGCGCGTCAGCCATCGGGCAGCTTGAACTTCGCCCGGTCGGCCTCTGCCAGCTTGGGAAGGTCGGCGATGGAGGAGATCCCGAAGATGCGCAGGAATTCACCGGAGGTGCCGTATTGGATCGGACGCCCCGGGGCGTCCTTGCGGCCCACCTCGCGGACCAGGTCGCGCTCGCCGAGCTGCCGAAGCATGCCGTCCGCCGACACTCCACGCACGCTTTCGATCTCGCTGCGGGTGATCGGCTGCGAGTAGGCGACGATTGCCAGCGTCTCCAGCGCCGCACGCGACAGGCTGCCGCGCGACAGGCGTCCATAGTGGTGGCGCAACCACGGCCACAACTCGGCTTTCGGAACCAGCGTAAAGCCTCCCGCCACTTCCAGCACCTGGACCCCGTGATCCGGGTCCTCGAAGCGACGCTGTACCTCGGCCACCGCGGCGCGCACCGCATCGGCGGGCATGCCGGTGAGTCGTGCCAGCCGCTCGGTGCTTTGCGGTTCGGCCTCCACCATGAGGATACCCTCGAGCAGTCTGCTCTGCTGCTCCAGTCCGGCCGGAGGGGCGACGGCCTTCCCGGTACCGTCCACGACTCGGCTCACGCGCCGGACTCGGACGCCGTCAAGGGCCCGGTGCCGCGCCGCTCCACCATGATGGGAGCGAACTGTTGGCGCTGCACGACCGCAATGGTCTGACTCTTGGCCAGTTCGAGCACCGCCCAGAACGCGCAGATAATCTCCAGCGCCGATCCGCCGCGCACCAACTCCAGGAACGAGAACGCCTCGGTCAGGGCCAACCGCTCGTACACCAGGGCGATCTTCTCGTTGACGGTAAACTCCTCGTACAGGCTGGTGAGCTGTTCGCCGCCGATGGCGGCCACGATGCTCTTGAACGCGGCCAGGAGATCGTCCGGGGAAAGCTGCACCTCGTTTCCGCCGTTCCACTCGGGTGACTCGACGAGCGCCCTTGGTTCGTTGCGCGTGATGATCCAGTGCGCCTCCTCCTGATGCTGCGCCAGGATCTCGCTGAGCCGCTTGAACCGCTGGTATTCCAGAAGCTGCTCGACAAGCTCCCGGCGCGGATCCTCGTACGGCTGGTCGTCGGCATACGGGAGCGGCAGCAGCATGCGTGACTTGATATGCAACAGCGTCGCCGCCATCACCTGGAACTGCGTCAAGTGTTCGAGACGGCGCTGTGGATCGCCGTTGCGGGCGGCGGACGACGCCACGTAGCGCAGGTACTGGTCGGTGATGGCGGCGATGGGGATGTCGTAGACGTTGACCTCGGCGCGCTGAATCAGGTGAAGCAGGAGGTCGAGGGGGCCCTCGAACTCGTGCAGTTGGAAACTGAGGTCGGTGAACGCTTCCTCCGGACCGCTGCTGCCCGCGAATGGCAACTCGGGCGGCGCGCGGCCGTTGGCCTGATCGTACGCGGTCGACATTGCAATCACCGGGATGGTAACGCGTTTGACCGGAGCACGGTCAACCCGCGGAGGTTGCGCGCGCCCGGCGGTCAGTCGTCCGCCGCGCCATCAGACGCGTCGCCGAACAGCAGCGTCCGCACCCGCTCATCGATCGCCTCGCGCACGTCATGCTTCTCCTCCAGGAAGCGCCTCGCGTTCTCACGCCCCTGTCCGATGCGGTCGTCGCCGTACGAGTACCAGGTGCCGCTCTTGTCGATGATGCCATTCGCAACGGCGGCATCGAGCAGGCTACCGGCTGCCGAGATGCCCTTGCCGAAGATGATCTCCAGTTCCACCTTCTGGAACGGCGGCGCGACCTTGTTCTTGACCACGCGTACGCGCACCCGGTTGCCGAGGGGATTGTCCGCACCCTTGGTGATGGTCTCGATCTTGCGCACCTCCATGCGGATCGTCGAATAGAACTTGAGCGCGTTTCCGCCGGTGGTCGTCTCCGGGTTGCCGAACATGACGCCGATCTTCATGCGCGTCTGGTTGATGAACATGAGACAGGTGCCCGACTTGCTGATCGTGGCGGTCAGCTTGCGCAGCGCCTGGCTCATGAGCCGCGCCTGCAGCCCCATGTGAGAGTCGCCCATGTCGCCCTCGATCTCGGCGCGCGGCGTCAGCGCCGCCACCGAGTCGACCACGATGATGTCCACCGCTCCGGAGCGAATCAGCGACTCGACGATCTCCAGGGCCTGCTCCCCGTGATCGGGCTGCGACACCCAGAGCTTGTCGATGTCCACCCCGAGCGATCGTGCGTAGTGCGGATCGAGCGCGTGCTCGGCGTCCACGAACGCCGCGATTCCCAGTTCCTTCTGCGCCTCCGCGATCGCGTGCAGAGCCAGGGTGGTCTTGCCGGATGACTCGGGTCCGAAGATCTCGATGATGCGGCCGCGCGGGTATCCTCCCACCCCCATGGCCGCGTCGAGCAGCACCGACCCCGACGGTACCACGCGAATGTCCGCCTGCTGAGCCGCCGAACCGAGCTGCATGATCGAGCCCTTGCCGAATTGCTTCTCGATCTGCAACCGGGCCGCGTCGAGTGCCTTCAAGCGTTCCGGATCGGGACCGATGGAAAACTCACCCGCCGGAACGGCTGCCGCCGTCGCCGTGACGCTCTGTCCTTTGCTGACCTGCTTTGCCATACTTCCTCCCGGGCCGGCCCTCGGGCCGTGTCACCGGCCGGTCGGGTCGCCCACTTCATGATGTTGGTACTATTGTAATAGGCGCAGAAAGGGCTGACGCTTCAAACGGTGCCCCAACATGGTACGCCGTAGTCAGTTACAGGTCAATGAACGGCGCCGCCCGCGGCGTCCGAGCGCGGTCAGAAGCAGCGCTCCGAGTCGAGCAGGATGGTCACCGGGCCGTCGTTGACCGCATCCACCTGCATGTGGGCCTGAAAGAGGCCGCTCGCCACTCGCAATCCGCGCTGCCGCAAGCGGGCAATGAACGCCTCGTAGTGAGTCGCGGCCGCATCGGGGTTCGCGGCGCGACCGAAGTAGGGCCGCCGCCCGCGCCGCACGTCGCCGTACAACGTGAACTGTGACACCACGAGCACCTCGCCGCCGATGTCGGCGACCGAGCGTTCCATGCGACCCTCGCCGTCGGCGAACACCCGCAGCCCGGCGACCTTGTTGGCCATGTAGGCAAGATCGTCGGCGCCGTCTTCGGCGGCGACGGCGAGGTATACCAGCAAACCGCGCCCGATGCGCGCCCGGTAGGATGCCGGTGCAACGGAGCGGGCCGACGCGGACCGCCCGGCGGCGTCCGTTCGGCCGGCTTCGGCGCGCACCTCGCAAGACAGCACGCGCTGTACCACCGCACGCATCACCGACCGGCCGCGGACAGGTCGCGCACCACGGCGGCCGGGTCCTGCGCCCGGTAAAATGCCGTTCCCACCACCAGCACGTCGGCGCCGGAGCGGAACACGTCCGGTGCCGTGTCGCCGGTGATGCCGCCGTCCGCCTGGATGAGGAACCCCGCTCCCGCTTCCTGCCGTGCCGCCGCCACCTGAGCGACCTTGCGCACGCAGCGCGGTATGAGCCGCTGGCCGCCATACCCCGGGTTCACGGTCATGACGAGCACCAGGTCGACGGCGTCCCAGAGTTCGCACAGCAGCGCGGCCGGGGTCGATGGCACGATGGCGACCCCGGCTGCCGCGCCGGCGGCGCGTATCGCATGCAGAGTACGGTGTGCATGCACGGCGGTCTCAAGGTGAATGGTGATCAGGTCGGCGCCGGCGTCCGCGAATTGCGCCACGTGGCGCTCCGGGTGCACGGTCATCAGATGCACGTCGAGCAGCAGGCCGGTGCGCCTGCGCAACGCGGCCACGGTATCGGCGCCGAAGGAAATCGGCGGCACGAACACCCCGTCCATCACGTCGATGTGCAGCCACTCGGCCCGCGCCCGCTCGGCCACGGCGAGCCCCCCGGCAAGGTCGCCGGCGTCCGCGGCCAACAGCGACGGCGCGACCACGGGCCCACCGGCCTGCGACGCGCGGCGCTGAAACCGAGCCAGTTGCGGCAGTTCATCCATGCCGCGTCAAGTTAGACCGGTTGCGGTACCGCGACAAGCGTGTCGCGCGACCCCGCGGGCATCCGGGTTCGACACCGGTTTGACGTACCGGGCGGTTCGGTATACTCTCATCGTACACCATTCCCGCAATGCCCGGCCGCCAGCTCACGTTCGAATCGAATGACATCGCGTATCTGGTCAACAGCGCGCTGGAAAGCTCAGGATCGGCGCTTTCGGGGATGCAGCCAGAGTGTTGGAACGCGCCCTTGGACTCGACGTAGAGTATGAGGGCATCACCGCTACCCTCAAGAGTGTCCGGTTCTGGGGCGAGCGGCGCCGACGACTATACGACCTTGAGGAGAATGACCGTGCCGCTTATCTGCTCGATCAGGGGGCCGCGTTTCGTGGCTTCACGGCGAAGTAACGAAGAATGACAGAATCACTTTTGAATCGAATCGAAGAGATGCTCAATGAAGAGAAGTGGACGCGAGCCGCGTTGACCGGCTACACCACCTCCAACTTCCACGAACTTGACGAACTCCTGCGCGAAGCCAAGGAACAGGATGTTCAGAATGCAGTTCAGGAACTCTGCGAAGATCATTTGCAGGTCAGCCGGGACAGCATTATCGCGTTGTATCTTGCCGGCACCCTGACCCTGGGCAGACGCATCGTCGACGACTCCAACCTGGTAGTATTGACGAACATGTTCGTAGACAGTGCCAAGTGGAATATTGTGCAGTACCTGTGTACCGGCATATTGGCGCACGGAGAAAACAAGTTCGCGCTGCGTACGTTGGCCGACACCTACGACAAGACCGGTGACAAAGAGCAACAATACGAGATTTGGGAACGCCTCATAAAGGTCGACTTCGAAGATGCCGATACGGCACGCGCGCTGGCCGAAAAGAGCGAGGAAGAAAGCGACCTCGACAGTGCTCTCTCGTACTACAAGAAGGCCCTGCACCGCTATATCAATCGCCGCCAGCATTCGCCGATAAAACAGGTTTGGGGAAAAATCATCGAGCTGCAGCCTGACGATCTCGAAGGCTTGATGCAAATCGAGGCAAGAGTGGCACGCGCTCTCGGCGGCGACCGCGCAGTATCGCTCCTCGAGGTCTTGTATCCGCACTTCCGCGAGGACGAAAACTGGGATGCTTCGGTGGCGATATTGAAGCGTATCCTATACCACGATCCCAAGAACAATGGTGCGCGCGCCGAACTTGTCGACGTCTACTCCAACCGGTACGCCGGGCACAGCCATCTCGACGACTATATCAAGATCTCCAATCTGAGCCAGTCCTGGCGCAACGTGCACGAAGCAATTGCCGACTTCGAAAAGCACATCAGTTTCGACGAGGGTCACTACGTGTTTCACCGCACTTGGGGTCTCGGTCGGATCAAGTCAATCAAGGACGATCAATTCGTGATCGACTTTCTCAAGAAGCGTGGCCACAAAATGTCTCTGAAAATGGCCGTGAGCGCGCTCCACATCCTTGCCAACGACCATTTCTGGGTGATTCGCGCGACCGTGCCCCGTGACAAGATCAAGGACCGGGTAAAGGCCGATCCGGTGTGGGCGTTGCGTACCATCATCAAGAGTTTCAACAACGCGGCCGACATGAAACGCATCAAGGCCGAGCTGGTGCCTCGCATCCTGACCCCAAGTGAGTGGACCAAGTGGAGCACCACCGCGCGGCGTATCCTGAAGACCGATTCGATATTCGGCAGTCCGCCGGGCAAGCTGGACCTTTACTCGGTCCGCGATCGACCGATTTCCTTCGAGGAGAAGACGTTCAACAAGTTCCGCTCCGCCAAGACGTTCCTGAGCCGGGTTCAGACCCTGCACGAGTTTCTCGACCTTGCCCAGCCCGACTCCGAGTACCTCGGCGACATGTACCAGTACTTCGCCGGCTTTCTGAAAGCGTCGTCAGGCCAGATCGAGAACAGCATTGCCAGCCTGCTGATCGTGGAGCGGCTGAATCGCGATTATCCCTATCTCGATCCCAACATGCGCGTGGCATTCGCCGATCAGTTCGCCGACATCGACGACCTCGAATTCGTGTTTGCCGCGCTCGACAGTGCCGGGCTTGCAAGGGACTTCCTTACTCACGTACGCAATGACATCGGCGCCTGGCCGCATGTCTACGCGCGTATCTTTCTGTTTCATCCGCTGCGTCAGATTGTCGACACGCTGGTATCGCCGGAGCACGCCGACGTGGTGTCCCGGCTGGTTTCCGATATCGTCGATGACTACCGCGATTATCGTCTACCTTTCGTCTGGCTGGTGCGCAACGAGGGCGACACCGGATGGCTCGCCAAGCACGATGTACGCCAGGAAAAGGTGTTGATTGGAATGATCCACCTGCTCGATCTCACGTACCGCGACATTGGCAACAAGCGAGACCCGCAAGTCAACCGCAAGCTGAACCGGCAGATCGCCGACTATCTGTTCAAGGAGCACCACCTCGACGACTTCATCGCAACCGCCGGCGAGGAGTCCATAACGCGCATCTACACGCTCGTCGAAGATGTCAAGGATCTCGATCCGTCAATCAAGCTACGCCTCCGCCAACAGATCAAGGAACGGTTTCCGTCGTACCGTTTCGCCGATGAAGCCGAAAAGGAAACCGTCCGTCTCGGCTTGCTCGTCACGCGCGCCGGATACGAGGGAAGACAACGCGAGTTGCGCGAGATACTTGAAGTCGAGATACCGGAGAACTCGAAAGAGATTGGACTCGCACTGCAGAAGGGTGACCTGCGCGAGAATGCCGAGTACAAGGCCGCTCTGGAGAAGCAGGAACAACTGAAGAATTCGGTGTCGCGATTGCAGGAAGACCTGCAGAACGCGCAGATCTTCGATCTCAACGAGGCCAATGCCGCGATGATCTCGTTCGGCACCCGGGTCAAGCTCACCAACATCGAGAGCAACGCGACCGAGCAATACCTGATTCTTGGCCCCTGGGAGTCTGATCCCAACCGCAACATCATTTCCTACTTGTCGCCACTCGGCGCCGAGCTTTGGAATCATCGCGCCAACGACGAGCTTGAGTTCACGATCAACAACAAGGACTTTCGCTATCGCATCGACCGCATCGACAAGATTGCGCAACTCGATGCGGTGGGGGCCGGCAGTTAGCGGCGCCCGGGACGGCCGGGGTCAGGACCCGGCGGGCTGCCACCACGCCAACCGCAGGATCCGGTAGAGCGCCAAGGTTCCGGCAACCGCAACGGCACCGATCGAGGCGATCAGCGCGGCATTCCGCCACGTGCTTCCCGCCTGCCACCAGGCTGCGGTAACCGCAGCCACTCCCGCCAGCAACAGCGCCAACGCGGCGTTCGCGGCGAGCACGCGGACGCCGTAGCTGGCCGCGCGCTCGCCCGCCAACCGATGCAGGCGCTTTCTGGCGGCCGCCAACAACAGTACGGCACCCGCCGAGAACGCGATCGAGTTGGCGACGGCCAGGCCGGCCACGCGGAGGCCGGTTTCCTTCAGGATGATCGCCAGTGGGACATCGATTGCGGCCACCGCGAGGGCGGCCAGGAATGGCGTCCGATAGTCGGAGATTGCGTAGAAGTAGCGTTGCACGAAGTTGAACACGGCCACGCTCAACAACCCGGCCGCATAGCCGGCGAGCACGCGGCTCGCGAGCCGCGTCCCGTTCGCGGTGAACGTCATCCGCTCGAGCGCGACCTGTATGACCGGCTCACCGAAGAACAAGTAAAACACGGCGGGCGGCAACATGAGGGCGACGATCAGCCGGAACGCGCTTGCGAAGGCGTCGCGGAGGGCCGCAATGTCGCCGGCCGCGGCGTGCCGGCTCATGCGGGGAAAGTGTGCGGTGACGACCGACACCGAAAGGATGCCGAACGGGAGCTGCCAGAACACCAACGCGTTGGCCAGCGCCGACGTACTGCCATCCTCCAGCCCGGAGGCGAGTATCAGCGCCACCTGCTGCGTGATGGCGAAGATCGACGCCGATGCCACCACGGGCACCCACTGGCGCACGATACGGCGCACGCGGGGATCGGACCAGCGCCAGTCGGGACGCAGGTCGTAGCCGCGCCGAAAGAACAGCGGCAACTGGCCCACTACCCCACCGACCCCCCCGGCCAGGATACCGACCCCCGCGGCGAGCAGGCCCCAGTGGCGATAGAAGAGCACAATGGCGGCGATTACGTTGACGGAGAACAGCAGCGGCGCGAGAGCCGGAACCACGAACAGGTCATGGCAGTTGAGGACTGCCATCAGGACCGCTCCGAAGCTGACCAGCAACAGGTAGGGAAACACCAGCCGAAACAGCTCGACGGCCAACGCCATCTTCCACGCTTCCGGGAAGCTCAGCACGAAGCCCACCACGGGGCGAGCGAACAGCACGGCCAGCGCAACGACGGCCAGGACCGTCACGGTCACCAGGGTCAGCACGCGGCGAATCAGGACGCGGGCGTCGCACCGCGGCGCGTTGCGCCCGCGCTCCAGTGCCCGCGCGAGCTCCGGAATCAGCGCCGCGGACAGCGCTCCCTCGGCGAGCAGCTTGCGCAGGTTGTTGGGGATCATGTACACGGCGTTGAGCACGTCGGCTACTCCGGCGGCGCCGAACACGGCGCCGATCACCGCGACGCGCACGAAGCCGAGGACGCGCGAGGCGGCGGTGCATACCATCAGCGCAAGAACGGCGCGGCGCGAGCTATCCGTGGTGTTCCCCTTGCAGATAGCCGGCCAGAAAACGGCGCCGGTACGACGCGAACGTACCGTTGCCGATGGCGGTGCGGGCTTCCTCCATCAATCGGGCCATGAAGGCCAGATTGTGGTACGTGGTCAACACCGCGGCCATGATCTCCCGCTGGTTGAACAAGTGGCGCAGGTAGCCGCGGCTGAAGCGGCGGCACACCCGGCAGTGGCAAGCGGGATCGATCGGTTCGTCGCTCACGCCGACGCTGGCGGCGCGCAGCGACAACGGACCGCCCGCGGTCAGTGCGCGTGCGTTGCGGGCGACCCGCGTCGGATATACGCAGTCGAACATGTCGGCGCCCGCGGCCACCGCCTCGATGGCATAGTCGGGACTCCCCACGCCCATGACATAGCGCGGACGGTCGGCGGGCAACAGCGGCACCGACAGGGCGAGGAACTCCAGGAACCGGCTGCGGCTCTCGCCGACCGACAGGCCGCCGACCGCGTAGCCCGGCAGGTCCAACGAGCCGAGCTGCTCGGCCGACCGGCGGCGAAGATCGGCGTGAAAGTGGCCCTGGACGATGCCGAACAGCGCTCCCGTCCGTTGGTCCGCTTCGCGCGACTCGCGCGCGGCAAGCCACGCCGCCCTGCTTGCCGCCGCCCACCGGTAGGTCAGTTCCGCGGCGCGCTCGGCCTCGCCGCGGCCCGCGGCCGCATCGGTGCACACGTCGAGCGGCATCAGAATGTCGCTGCCGAGCGCGAGCTGGCTGGCCACCACGCCATCGGGCGTGAACAGCAGCGGCGCGCCATCGAGATGCGAGCGGAACCGCACCCCGCCCTCCTCCACCGTGCGCAGGGTTGCGAGGGAGAACACCTGGAAGCCACCGGAGTCGGTCAGAATGGCGCCGTCCCAAGCCATGAATCGATGCAGGCCACCCGCCTGGCGAATACGCGGGATCCCCGGACGCACGTACAGGTGATAGGTATTGCTCAACACGATCCGGTAGCCGAGCGAAGCGAGGTCGTCCGGCCACAACCCCTTCAGCGATGCGCTGGTCGCCACCGGCATGAACACCGGGGTGCGCATCGCCGCGTTGGCGAGTTCCATCCTCCCTCCGCGGGCGGCGCTGTGCGGGTCGATCCGATCGATTGCAAAACGCACGATGGCGGGCTCAGGTACGTGCCATCTGCAACAGCAGCAAACCGGTAAGGAGAAACAGCAGCACGCCGGCAAATGCGCCGACCTCCGGCGCGACCAGACCGTTCTCCGCCAGGATCTCGCCGGCGAGGCGCAGCACGTAGAACACCACGGCAATGCCCAGCGACAGCAGCAGGCTCATCAGCATGATGTTGCGGCGCAGCAACCCGCCCACCGTTGCCGCGATGAGGCAGACCGCCAGCGGGGTCACCGCGAAGCCGATCTTGCCGTACGCCTTGGTCAGGGGTGCCTTATAGTCGCGTCCCGCACCGCGCAATGTGGCTACCCAGTCCATGGCGTCACGGTAGCGCATTTCGGACACCTCGCGGTTTCCGCGCCGAAACGTCGCCGGTCCATCGCCGACACCGGCAAGTGACAGGCTGGCCATCTGCTCCTCGACCATCACCCGGCCCCGCGGAGTGTCCTGCCACCGAAACAGGCGCAGATCCTCGAATCGCCACCCGTCGCCGTCCCAACGCCCCCGTTCGGCGTCGATGCGCTGCACAATGCCGCCGTCGGCGTCACGCTCCACCACAACCACGCCGGTCAGCTCCTGCGACTCGTCATCGTACCTGGCCGCGTGATACACGAAACGGCCGGTGGCGCTCGTCACCGTCACGTCGAAGTTGTCGAGTCGAAGCTGAATGCCCAATGCGGTGCGATGCAACTGGTTTTTTTTGCGCAGCGTGTCGATCGCCACCGCGTCGTTGAACAGAAAAAGTCCCACGCTCAGCAAGCAGCCGGCACCGACCAGCGGGGCAATGAGGCGCCGCAGACTGACCCCGGCGCCGAACATGGCGACCAGTTCATTGCGCGCGTAATATGAGCCGAGCGTGTAGGCGACCGAAAACAGCAGCGCAAGCGGAACCGCAAACACCACGCAGGTAGGCAGATAGAGCAGGATGATCCGCGCCACGACGTCCGGGCCGACGCCGGAGGATACGTATCGGTAGAGCTGCGGTGAGACGTCCGCGAGCTCGATTATCAATACGAAAAACAGCACTGCAATCCCGAACACCGGCAGCAGTGATGCGAGGATCAGGCGTTGAAGCCGCGCCGCCAACGTATCATGCCCCACATTGCCACGGAGAGCGACAGCACGAACAGGTTGGGTGTCCACACGGCAACCGCCGGAGGCAGCCGGAATCGGAGCCCGCCGCTATGGGCAGACACCAGCAACGCCCAGTAAACGACCAGCACCGCCATCCCGACCAGCAAGCCGTAGGCACGACCGCTGCGCGGCACCAGCAGACCGGCGGGAATCGCGAACAGCGTGAAGACCAGGCAACCGGCCGGTACGGCGAGCTTCTTGTGGAACTCGAACAGGTGGTTGCGCAGATCGCGGCCATGATGATCGCCATCCGCGTCGATCAACTTGCCGAGCCCGTCCGCCAGACGCTCGCGCTGCTCGCCCAACCACGTCGTCCGTTGATCCTGCGCGGGAAGCTCCCGGCCCTCGACAACCGCGGCCAGATCGACCCACAGAGCATATGCCAGTCCGCTGCGGTTGCGGTTGCGCTCCCGCTGCCAGTCGCCGCGCAACTCGGTGATCGCCTGCCAGACGTCGCGCGAACTCTGCTCTGCGGGTCCGATGTCTACCAGCGCTTCGACGATTTCCGGTAGTACGATCTGGTAATCCAGGCTGTCGGCGCTGATATACTCGAAGTCGCCGGGCTCGGAGCCGCTTACGTGCGTGAGGACATTGCCCAGGCGCAGGGTGATCACGCCCGTCTGCTGTCCGCTGTCGACCAGGCGCAGATCACTTGCGGTGATTACGCGCAATTCCCCGGACGAGTCGCGGTCCATGATGGTGACGTCGTGCAACACGTCGCCGGCCAGCTCCCCGGTGACGATCGCGGTGTCCTCGAACTGCTTGACGCTGTCAGGCTCCAGTTCCAGGCCCGGGTTGCGGTAGATGATGCTCCGGTACACCCGGTTGAACTCGATGGTACTCGCCGGCAACAGCATGTCGTTGGTGGCAAACGACATGCCGGCGAACAGCGTGCCCAGTCCGACGATCGGCGCGAGGCCGCGCGACAGGGGGATGCCGAGCGCCTGTACCGCGATCAATTCGCGGTCGCCGCTCAACCTGCCGAGGGCAAGCAGCGCGGCGAGCAGGGTGGCGAACGGGAACGACAGATGAACAATCTGTGGGAGCGAATAGATCAGCAGACGTACCACGTCCTCGATCGGGACCTGCTTGGCCATGATGTCGGTTGCCGTGACCAGCAACACGTTCACGAAGAAAATCGAGAAAAAGAACAGGAAGGCCGCGACGAACCAGAGGACAAACTCGCGTGCCACGTAGCGCATCACCAGTCTGCTGCCGCGCATGCCTCGATGGCGCCGGAGTTCTGCCATGGGCGGCTACAAGCCGTGCACGCGGCTACAAGCCGTCACGTGGCTACAAGCCGTGTACACTGCGCCGCTCCGACAGCACGGCCACGCCGCCGCCGAGCGTCCCGAAGTAGACCGTGCCGCGCGCCGCCGTCACCACCGCCACGTTGAGGGATGGCAGCCCATGGGCCAGGCTGATGATCGACCACGTGCCGCCGGGCTGCGCGAAGCGCGCAACGCCGCCCCCGAACGTGCCGAAGTACATGCCGTTGTCGCCCGCCGCTCCGGACAGCACCCAGTCGTCCGGAAGATCGCCGCTGGCGACGCTGAAGTGCGTGATGCGATTGGGTCCCGGCTGCCACCGGTACACGCCGGAGCCGAAGGTGGTGATCCACAACGCGCCGTCGGCGGCGGGCACGATGGCGGTGACATTGCGCGGTCCGAGGCCGGGATTGATCTCATCGAAGCTGCGCACGTCGCCGCTCGCCAGGTCGAGCGCAGCCAGGCCGAGATCGATCGTCCCGATCCAAAGCGTATCGCCCACCACCTGCAAGGCCGTGATGAACTGTCCCGGCAGCGCCCCTTCCAGCGCCTGCCAGCCGGAGCCGTCGTCGCGCCACAACCCTCGCCCGAGCGTCCCGGCAAACACCGTGTCGTCGATGCTGGCGATCGCCGCGAGTGCCACCGGGTCCTGCTCATCGCCGATGGTCAACTCGTGGCGCCAGCGGCTGCTCGCGAGCGCGTACACCGACAATCCGCGGTCGGTGCCGACCCAGATGTATTCATCCACCGTCGCGATGTCGCGCACGCGCAACGACAACAGCGACCGCGGCCCGTCGCGAAACACGGTGCGCTCACCGGTGGAGTGGGTATAGCGAGCAAGACCACCGGTCCAACTCCCCACCCACACGTCGTCGCCATCGGTGGCGATCGCCGAAATATTGGCATCGTGCAAGCCAAGCTCGCGTGGCGTGAGATAGCTCCACATCAGGGCGCGAGCCAAGTCGCGGTATGCTTCGATCGCTCCCCCGGTGAGCTGTTCAGGGTCTATCTGATCGAAGAATCGTTCGGCATCGCCGCCGGCGCCGACGCGGTACCGGTGGCTCAGGCGCGCTGCCGCCAGCCGCATGTGGGCGAGCTCCCGGCGCTCTTCCGGCGACGCCGCCGACCGGGCACGCACGCCCAACAGGGCGATTCCTTCGGCGTAGTTGCGCAGCGCGCCTTCGTACTCCCGTTCCTGCTCCAGGAGTGTGCCCAGCCGCCGAGCGATCCGCAGGCGCAGTGCGGCGGCCTCGCCGTCCGCCAGTACTCCGGCTGCCGAGAGTCCGCGTACCGCTTGCCGCGCTTCGGTGAGGAGAAACCGCTCGCGGAACGGATTGTCCTGTGTCTCGGCGACCTGCGCGGCGAGCACCAGCGACTCCGCTACCAGGGGCGACTCGGGGTACAGCAGCCGCAGTTGGCGCAGGCTGGCGGCAGCGGAGTCGTGCGCCCCCTGTTCGAGCGCGGATCGGGCAGCGTCGAGCAACTCCGCCGGCAGCGGATCGACCGCCGACTGCGCCCCCGCGATCATGGCGGCCAGCAGCGCCAGGAGCGCCGCCGCCAGTCCGGTGGGCCGAAACCGTGGCCGGGCTTGGATCGGCGAGCGAGCGCGACCGGGTACCGGTACGCCTGCACGGCCCACGGAGCGGCTGTGCGAACGGGCAGCCAGCAAAACCTACCAGTCGAACCTTGCCCGGCCCGAGCCGTTCGAGTCCCCGGCGCCGTACACCAGGAGATTGAAGCGTCCGGGCTGCAGCAACCGTGCCGCAACGGCTGCGACATCGTCGGCGGTGACGGAGTGCAGCAGGTTGGCCGCCTGGTCCAACTCCATGACGCTTCCGAACAACTGGTATTGACCGGCAATACGCTTCATGCGCGTCTCCATGTCCTCCCTCGCGAACACCATGCTCCCGGTCAGGTGACTGATCGCATCGTCCACCTCGCTCCCCGACGGCGGGTGGTCGGCAAGCCGGTGCAGTTCCCGGTTCAGGGCGGCAAGCAGCCGCGGGGCGAGTTCGGGCATCGCGTTGGCGTAGATTCCCCACTTCCACACGTCCGAGTAGTGGCTGCGGATCGTCTCCACCGAGTAGCACAGCCCGGCGTCCTCGCGGATGCGCTGGAACAGGCGGGAACTCATCGACTCGCCGAACGCGGTGGACAGCACGAGGAGTGCGTAGTAGGTGGCAGGCGCCGCTGGGGGTGCCAGCGTGGTCGCGGCATAGATCTGCGCCTGCTGGAATGAACTGTCGGCGTAATCCTGGCTGCGATGCTGCGCCGGCGGCACGCGCTTCCCGGCGGCGACCGGTTTGCCGCCCGCGCTCAGCCGCTCGTTCACTATCCCCGCCACGGCATCGAAGTCCAGGTTGCCGGCCGCGGTTACCACCAGATTGGCCGGGTGATACCGATGCCGGTAGAACGCCTCGAGACCGTCCCTGTCGATGCGCGCCACGTCCTGTTCCCTGCCGGCAACCGTGGCCGCCAGAGGATGCGATCCCCACAACCGCTCCAGGAACATCTGGTAACCCTGCTCTTCCGGAGAGTCGTCGGCAGCGCGAATCTCATTGCGCACCACCACCTTCTCTTTCTGAATGTCCGCCTCGGCCAGGGTAGCCGATCTGACCATGTCGCACAGCACGTCCACCGCCAGCCCGGCATGGGCGGCGGGAAGCGTACAGAAAAAGCAGGTCGACTCGCGGTCGGTGAACGCGTTGATGTTGCCGCCCACGCGATCGATCTGCACGGCGATGTCCAGGGCCGAGCGGCACTCGGTGCCCTTGAACAGCATGTGCTCAAGGAAGTGCGAAAGCCCGCGCTCATGGCGCTGCTCATCGCGCGACCCGGTAGGAAACCAGAAGCCGACGGCGCACGTCTCCGTGCTCTCCACCGGCTCGCACAGCAGGGTGACGCCGTTGGCGAGCGTCCCCCGCTCGATCAATCCTCGCTCCGGCGGTAGTCGGCGTCGCGCCCGCGGCGCGGCCCGCGTGGCCGGTCGAACCGCGGGCGCCCGCGGCCGCCGTCGCGGCG
>JAPPGB010000178.1 GCA_028821475.1 Spirochaetaceae bacterium | reverse complement strand
GGCGAGCGCTGGGCGGCGCGCACCGCCGACGGGCTGGTGGCGGGACCGGACAGCGCGGCCGCCGGCGTCGCGCTCATGGTCACGGCGGCCGACTGCGTGCCGATCCTGCTCGCCGCGCCGGGTGGCGCCTACGCCCTGCTGCACTCGGGCTGGCGCGGCACCGGCATCGCGGCGGCCGCGGTTCACCGCCTGCGCGAACGCTACGGCGCCGACCCGGCGTCGCTGACCGTGGTACTCGGCCCCGCCATCGGCGCCTGCTGTTACCACGTCGACGAGGAGCGCTACCGCCTGTTCCGGGAACGCTACGGCTCCGGCGCGGTGCGCACCGGCGCGCGGTGCGGCGGCGAGCGTACGCGCCACCTCGACCTGCACGCGGCCAACACCGTGCTGCTGCGGCGCCTCGGCGTGCGCGACATACGCGCCGTACCCAACTGCACCGCTTGTGATTCCCGGCTGTACTCCTCGCGCCGCGACGGCGGCGGCCTGCTGTGCCCGTTGATGGCGGTGCTGCTGGTGCCACGTGCACCGCGCGGCGCCGCGGCGGCGTAACCGTACCGTACCCGCCCAAGCGCGCTCCCGCCCGGCCGCGCCCGGCCGCGCCCGGTAGCGAAGGAGCGCGCGAGTCGCTATAGTCACCGGCGGTCCGCCATGGCGCAGGAGATTCGCAACATCGGGATCATCGCCCACATCGACGCCGGCAAGACCACCACCACCGAGCGCATCCTGTACTACACCGGCATCAGCCACCGCATGGGCGAGGTGGACGACGGCGAAGCCACCATGGACTGGATGAGCCAGGAACAGGAACGCGGCATTACCATCACCGCCGCCGCCACCACCTGCTACTGGCGTGACCACCAGATCAACGTCATCGACACCCCCGGCCACGTCGACTTCACGGCCGAGGTGGAGCGCGCCCTGCGCGTCCTGGACGGCGCCATCGGCGTGTTCTCCGCCGTCGAAGGGGTGGAGCCGCAATCGGAGCAGGTATGGCGGCAGAGCGATCACTACCGGGTGCCGCGGGTGGCGTTCATCAACAAGCTCGACCGCACCGGCGCGCGCTTCGCGGAGGTGGTGGCCGAGATGGGCGAACGCCTCGGCGGCTGCCCGCTGCCGGTGCAGCTACCGTTCGGCACCGAGTCCGAATTCACCGGCGTCGCCGACCTGGTCGACGGCGTGGGGCTGCGTTTCGCGGGCGCGCATGGCGAGCGCATCGAGCGGGTACCGATTCCGGCCGCGCTGGGCGCGCGGGTGGAGGCGGCGCGCGACCGCATGATCGACGAGCTGGCCACCGAGTCGGACGAGATCACCGCCCGTTACGTGGACGGGGAGCCGATACCGCCCGCGCTGCTGCGCCGGGAGATCCGCCGCCGCACCATGGCCGGCGACCTGTTCCCGGTGCTGTGCGGCGCCGCGCTGCGCAACACCGGCGTGCAGCCGCTGCTCGATGCCATCGTCGACTACCTGCCCGCCCCCGACGAGGTCGCGCCGCCGCTGGCGGTCGACGCAAGCGGCGCGGCGGTCGAGCTGCCGTGCGGCCGCGCAGCCGCACCGCTAGCCCTGGTATTCAAGCTGCGCAACGACCGCGAGGCCGGCCTGCTCAGCTACGTGCGCGCCTACGCGGGTACGATCCGCACCGGCGCCACCGTGTACAACGTGGGCCGCGGCGGGCGCGAGCGCGTCGGCCGGCTGCTGCGCATGCATGCCAACCGCTCGCAGCCGTTGAACGAGCTGACCGCCGGCGACATCGCGGTCGCGGTCGGGTTCAAGCAGGTACGGACCGGCGACACCGTGGGCGCCGCCGGCGCCACCCTGCTGCTGGAGCGGATGAGCTTTCCGGAGCCGGTCATCTCCGCCGCGGTCGAGCCGCACACCGCCGCCGACACGGCCCGCCTGCGCGACGCGCTCGACATCGTTGCGCGCGAGGACCCCACGTTCCTGGTGCGCGAGAGCGCGGAGACGGGGCAGATTCTGATTTCCGGGATGGGAGAGCTGCATCTCGACGTGGTAATCCGCCGTATTGCCGAGGAGTTCCGCGTGGCGGCGCGGATCGGACAGCCGCAGGTGGCGTACCGGGAGTCGATTGCCACCGCCGCGCGCTACCGCCAGCGCTACCAGCGCACCATCGGCGGCACCGTGCACAGCGCCGGGGTGACGTTGCGGGTGGCGCCGCAACCGCGCGGCACCGGCAATGCGGTCGCCAGCGCGTTGCCCCCGGACACGCTGCCGGCGGAAGCGGAGGCGGCGCTGCACGAGGGCGTCCGCAACGCCATGAACTCGGGAGTGTTGTACGGCTACCCCACCATCGACATCGCGGCAACCGTGGAGGCGGTCGACTACGATCCCGCCACCTCGTCCCCGGCGGCGTTCGAGGCGGCCGGTGCGTTGGCCTTCTACGAAGCGTGCCGGCAGGGCGAGCCGGCACTGTTGGAGCCGGTCATGGAGGTGGAGATCTTCGTGCCGCGCGAGTCGCTCGGCGAGGTGATCGGCAACCTTGGCGCACGCGGCGCCACCGTCACCGCCGTCGTGTCGCGGCCCGCGAGCGAGCAGGTAACGGCGCACGCGGCGCTCGCGAAGCTGTTCGGCTATTCGACCACGCTGCGCAGCCTGACCCAGGGCCGCGGCGTGTTCACCATGACATTCACCCACTTCGCGCCGCGCGCCGAACCCGCTTGACGGGCACGGAGGGGGCATGGAACGCACGGAGCAGCGACCGGGCGCGCACCGTTCGACACGAGGAACCGTTTGACAAGAGAGGGGCGCATCCCTACGATCCGTCTCGGTTCATCCCGAGCGGGCGTCCCGTGCAGGGCGCTCCCGTTGCGCGCAGTTGCACCGCTCTCGCCCGCATCGGCCGGTCGAGACAAGAGGAGAAACTCCATGAGCACGTCAGCTTCTGATATTCGGAACGTAGCGTTGATCGGTCACGGCGGCACCGGCAAGACCTCCCTGGTGGAGCAGGCGCTCGTGCGCGGCAAGGTGGTGCCCAAGTTCGCCCCGGTGGACGGCGGCAAGTCGGTGAGCGACCACGCTCCGGAGGAGATCGCGCGGGGCATCTCGGTACACGCCGCGATCGCTCACTTGCCGTGGAAGGGCGCCAAGATCAACCTGCTCGACACGCCGGGGTCGGCCGACTTCATCGGCGAGGTCGTGGCCGCCCTGCACGTCAGCGACGTTGCGGTGATGGTGGTGGGCGGTGACGTCGGCGTGCAGATCGAGACCGCCAAGCTGTGGCGCCGCCTGCAGGCTGCCGGCAAACCGTGCATCGTGTTCGTGAACCAGATGGACAAGGAGCACGCCAACTTCGCGAACACGCTCGCCGACCTGCGCGAGAAGCTGTCGGGCAGCTTCGTGCCGGCGGTGGTGCCGATCGGCGACGGCGCGGGATTCTCCGGCGTCGTGGACCTGCTGAGCGGCAAGGCGCTCACCCACATGGGCGGCCAGGAGTCTGCCGGCACGGTCCCGGACGACTTGGCGGACACCGTCGAGGAGTACCGGCAGGGCCTGATCGAGGGCGCGGCCGAGGGCAGCGACGAGCTGATGGAGAAGTACCTCGACGAGGAGACCCTGAGCGACGACGAGGTGCGCACCGGGCTCGCCGCGTCGCTGCACGGCAATCTGGTGGTTCCGGTCGTGGCGGGGTCGGCGACCCTGAACTCCGGCGTGGCGAGCCTGCTCGACGTGCTCCAGGCGGTGGCGCCGTCCGCGGCCGCGGGTGCCGGCGTGGATGGCGGCGGCGCACCGGCCGCGTTCGTGTTCAAGACCAGCATCGACCAGTACTCCGGCCGGCTGTCGTGGATCAAGGTGATGAGCGGAGAGATCACGCCCGACACCGAGCTGGTAGACACCCGCGACGGCCGCAAGGAGCGCATCACCAAGCTGTTTACCCTGTGCGGATCGCAACTGGTCGACAGCGACGGCCTGGCCGCCGGCGACCTCGGCGTGTTCACCAAGCTGACCAGCGCCGCGACCGGCGACACCCTGGCGCAGCAGGCCGATCTGACCTATCCCCCGCTCGACCTGCCGCAACCGGTGCACGCGGTTACCCTGGCCGCCCACTCCAAGAAGGACGAGGACAAGCTCGGCCAGTTCCTGTCGCGCGTCGCGGAGGAAGACCCCACGTTCAGGGTGCGCTACAACGGCGAGACGCGCGAGACGGTGGTGTCCGCGATGGGCGAGCTGCAACTCTCGATTGCCCTGGAGCGGCTCAAGAACACGGCCAAGGTAGAGGTGGAAACCAACGTGCCGCGCGTCGCCTATCGGGAGACCATCACCAGGCCGGCGGGCGCCGAGTATCAGCACAAGAAGCAGACCGGCGGCCACGGCCAGTACGCCAAGGTGGAGATCCGCATAAAGCCGCTGCCGCGCGGCGAGGAATTCTCGTTCGTGAACCAGATCGTCGGCGGGGCGATCTCCAAGGGATACATCCCCGGCGTCGAGAAGGGGCTGCGCGAGGGCATGGCCGGTGGCGTACTGGCCGGTTTCCCGGTGGTGGACGTCGAGGTTGCCCTGGTGGACGGCAAGGAGCACTCGGTCGACTCATCCGAGTTGGCGTTCTCGCTGGCGGCACGGGGTGCGTTGCGCAGCGCGCTCGACCAGGCCAGGCCGGTGCTGCTGGAGCCGGTCGCCAATCTCACCGTGTACGTGGAGGAGAGCTATCTCGGCGACGTGTTGTCCGACCTGAGTGGCCGGCGCGGGCGCATCCAGGGTCAGGAGCCGGTCGACGGCGGCATGCTGGAGGTGAGGGCGCTGGTGCCGCAGGCCGAATTGGTGCGCTACGCCATCGACCTCAAGTCGATGACCTCCGGTACCGCGTCGTTCGAAATGGCGTTCGACAACTACGCCCCGCTCACCGGGCGCATGGCCGACGATATCATCAAGCGGTCACGGGAGCCGGACGCGGTAGCCTCCGGCCGCTGACCCGCGGCCGAGCCTGCCTGAGGGCTACCTGAGCCGGAGAATACCTGCTACAGGATGACCGAGCCCGGGAACAGGAAGTGGAGCAGGGCCACCGCAACGCCGGCCAGACCGACCGGCGTGCGGTAGCCGGCCGCCAGCTTGATCGCCTTGTCGGCCGCACCGTCGGCCGCCACCACGTGTGAGGAGCCGTCCCGGGTGGTGTGGGCCGGACGCTCCGCCCCGCCCTCGGCGTCCGCCTCCTCGGCGTTCAGCGCCACCGCGGCCAGCGAGCCGCCGAGCGCGATCCCCGCCAGCGCCGGCAGCAGGTCGCCAACCACCGCAGTCTGCAACGGATCGGCGAGCACGAACAGTTTCAGTACCCCGACTGCGGCGGTGATGGCACCGATCGCTACTCCCGACGAACGACTGCTGATCTCCGGCAGCAACGTTCTCATCCAGGGCAACCGCTCCGCCAGATAATCGCCGGCCAGAATCACGCCGGCCAGGAGGTTGATCACGATCGACAGAAAATAAAACTGCATGGTGCGTTCCTTCCCCTTAACGATACACTGCGGCACTCTGCCCGGTCAACGCGACCGGCGGCGCCGATGCCGGAAAGGCGGGCGGTACCGGCCGCGCTGATGTACGCCGTGTGCCGGGCGAGGCCAGGCCGCGCGTCCTACGTGCGGCAGCAGATCCTCAGCCACGATCCATCCGCCGGCGCGGGCGGCCTCGCGGCCGGCGCGCGAGTGCACCAGTACCGCCGCGCGGGCGGCGGCATCCGTATTCAGTCCGCGGCTCAGCAGACCGGCCACCACGCCGGCGAGCACGTCGCCGGAGCCGCCGGTGGCCAGCGCCGGGTTGCCGGCATCGAGAATCGCCAGCCCGGCCGCGCTCGCCACGCAGCTCACGTGGCCCTTGAGTATCACGGCCGCCTGCCAGCGCGCGGCCGCGGCGGCCGCGGCCGCGTACGGATCGGCCAGCACCTGCGCCGTGGAGGTGCCGAGCATGCGCCCCATCTCGCCGGGGTGAGGGGTGAGCACCCAGCGCCCGCCCAGCGGCCGCGGGCGTCCCTCGTCAGCGGCGAGCTCGGCGAGCAGGGTCAGGCCGTCGGCGTCCAGCACGCCGGGCAGCGGCGCCGCCAGCAACTCGCCGAGGAGGGCGCGCCGGTCGCTGCTCCTGCCCCACCCCGGCCCCACCAGCAGCGCCTGGTGCCGCGCCAGCCGTGCCCGCAACTCCGGCCCGCCGGCGGCATCCAGGCGCCGGCACATGGCTGAGCGCGCGGCCGGCGCCAGCAGCGGGTAGGTGTCGCGGTCCGCGTACAG
>JAPPGB010000177.1 GCA_028821475.1 Spirochaetaceae bacterium | reverse complement strand
CGTGCCGGCACTCCGTGTCGATCGTCGCCTTCAACTCCCAGCGCCCTCCTGCGAGCGCGCGCATCCGGTCGCTCGGCTGCGCCAGCTCCGGGGCCACCTCGGCCAGCATTTGCTGCACTTCGCGGGTGCTCTTGCCCGCCGCCTGCTTGACCAGTTCCTCCCGCGCCGCCGCGTCCAGCACCGGCCCGGCTACCGGCGCCGGGCCCGACTCGCCGGTGTGCACCGGTGCCGCCGGCGCCGGTTCTCCCGGTGCGTCGTCATTCCGCGGCGCCCCGCCCGGGCCGCTACCGGTGCCGCCACTGCCCGGCGGACGGCCCCGGCTGCGGTCGCTGCGCTCGAACAGGTTCTGCAGTTGCGCCGCGTTGCTCAGGTTCAGCGAGCCGTCCTGCAACAGCTCGCGCGCCCCGCTGGTCTGGTCGCACAGCCGCATCGCCTTGATCCTCCGCCAGGCGGCGGCCGCGGTGTAGCCCAGTTCGTGCACCACGTAGTCGAACAGACTGCCGTACCCGCGCGTCAGGTGGAGGCGGCGCGCCTCGATCTCGCGCAGGTGGTCGAGGACCAGGATCTGCAGCGCCTGCTCGTGGCGGGCGAGCTGCGCGGTCTGCGCCAGGAGGAGGTGATCGGGGAGCGCGGCGACGGTGGACCAAGTGGCGGACGAAGGCGCTTCACTCATACTCATAAGTATACCATGGGATTGAAAATAGCCGATTCGTTCGAGTCCTCGATGGCGGTGAAACGGCGCCCGGAGGGCCGCTCAGCGGCGCGCTGCCGCGTCCACGGAGGCCGAGTCGTTTTCGGACAGTCGGAGGGGCCGCCATGGGCCGTGGCGGGCGCTTATGGGCACCGAAAATCGCGTCAAGGGGTACGCGCAACTTTTTTTCCGATTTCTCTCCGTGTTCGCGACCTGTCGGTACGGCGGGCTGCCTCGCACCGTCTCCACTCTCGGTCCGAGTCTGTACAGCACTCGATGCCATGGAAGACGATGAAACCCGGCACCCAAGCATTGCCCGCCGGCCGGCTCTGTCGGAACACGCTACCGCTTTCGGCGTTCGCACCCCACCTCCCCGAGCCAGCTCATCGCCGCGGCGAGGGTTCTGATGCGGGGCGAATCAATCCCAGCGTCTCACTCGTCGAGGAGAGCGACCACACCGTGGTCACCATCGACACTGATCATCTGCCCGTGCTTGATCCTCTTGGTGGCAATCCCGATGCCGAGCACCGCAGGGATGTTGTACTCGCGGGCGACGATCGAGCCATGGGTGAGGATGCTGCCGACATCGGTCACCAAACCTTTGGCCTGGGAGAAGAATAGCTGCGTCCAGGCGGGCGTGGTCATCGGGCACACCAGGATGGTGCCGGGTTGCATCTTGGCGAAATCGGCTGGCGACATCACCAGGCTGGCGCGCGCGGTGATCTGGCCGAGACTACAAGGGTTGCCGTTCAAGGTGTCGCTGTCCGCGTTGTTGGCGGTCTTGCCCCAGCCAGGCCCCCAGCCTTCTTCCGGTGACACCGTGTCCGGTGGCACCAGCCGCACGCGCGCCTGCTGCAGTTCGCGCTGCTCGGCGACCCGTTCCGTCAGTTCCGGCAGCGCCTCACCCGCTTGGCGCGCCGCCTTGGCCTCTTCCAGCTGCGCACGCCACAGGTAGAAGAGGTCGTCCGGCTGGGTGAGGGTGCCTGCCTCGACGAGACGGCCGCCCAGTTCAAGCGCGAGCCGCCGCAGCGTCGGCCATCCGGCACCCAGGCGCCCTTCCCGGCTTAGCATCCCTCCCCAACTGGACACCGAGATCGGCACGGGTTTCATGGTCTTCGCCGTGACGAAGGACCGCTTCGACCGACCGAAAGTGGCAAATTGCCACGCGGAAATCGCGCATCTTCGCCAACTGCCCGACGGGCCTGAAGACTGCTCGCTGAAAGCCGACATCCGCCACGCCGGCAGTGCCGACCGGCCCGCGAGGTTCCGATGATAGGGACATGCAGCGAACGCGAATAACCGCTCACACCGAGTTTCACAGAGGCCGCGTCGACCCGCGCGTGTTCGGGGGATTTCTCGAGCACATGGGCCGCGCCGTGTACGAAGGGGTATACGACCCGGACAGCGCGCACGCCGATGCCGACGGCTATCGCACCGACGTTCTCGACGCGCTGGCGCGGCTGCGCATGACCGCCATGCGCTACCCGGGCGGCAACTTCGCCTCCGGCTACCACTGGCAGGACGGCGTCGGCCCGCGCGAGCAGCGCCCGCGGGTGCGCGAGTTGGCCTGGCAGAGCATCGAGACCAACCGCTTCGGCACCGAGGAGTTCATCCGCCTGTGCCGGAAGATGAACTGGACGCCAATGCTCACGGTCAACCTGGGCACCGGCAGCCCGGAGGAGGCGCGCGACTGGGTCGAGTACTGCAACTGCCCCGCCGGCACGCGCTACGCCGACCTGCGCGCGGCTTCCGGCCAGGCCGAGCCGCACGGCGTGGGGCTGTGGTGCCTGGGCAACGAGATGGACGGCGCCTGGCAACTCGGCCACGTCCCGGCCGATCAGTACGCCATCCGCGCCCAGCAGGCCGGCAAGATGATGAAGGATGCCGATTCCTCGATCGAGCTGGTGGCGTGCGGCACCTGCTCCGTGGAACTGCCCACCTACATGGAGTGGGACCGCACCGTGCTGGAGCACCTCGGCGACCTGGCCGACTACGTCAGCCTGCACCGCTACGTCGGCAACCCGGCCGGCGATACCGCCGACTACCTGGCGGTGACGGCGGCGATCGACCGTCAGATCGAGGAGATGGACGCGGTGTGCCGCTACGTACAGGCGCGCCGGCGCAGCAACAAGCGCGCCTACCTGTGCTTCGACGAGTGGAACGTGTGGTACAAGAACCGCGAGATGGACGGCGAGGGCAAGGTCGCCCCGCACCTGATCGAGGAGGTGTACAACCTGGAAGATGCGCTGGTGGTGGCCGGCTTCCTGCACAGCTTCGTGCGCCACGCGGACGTACTCAAGATCGCCAACCTGGCGCAGATCGTGAACGTGATCGCGCCGCTGCTCACGCGCGGGGACGAGCTGCTGGTGCAGAGCATCTTCTACCCGCTGGCGATGTTCGCAAGTCGGCGCACCGGCACGGCTCTGCGCCTGGCCGTTGACGGCCCGCGCTACGACGGCGCGCAACACGGCACCGTCGACTACGTCGATGCCAGCGCCATCCTCGACGGCGAACGGCTGCACCTGTTCCTGACCAACCGCAGCCTGACCGAGCCGGCGCCGGTGTCCCTGGCAATCGCCGACCGGGCGGTGACGGGGTGCGAGACCGCCGAGATCCTGACCGGGCCGAACGGGAAGGCCGCCGGACCGGATCCGAAGGCCGCCAACTCGTTCGCCGAACGGGAGTTGGTCAAGACGCGGGGGTTCGACGCGGTGGCCACCGAAGAAAGCGAGGTACGCTGCGAGCTGCCGCCGCTGTCGTTCGTGGCCCTGACGGTCCGGCTTGCACCCGCGGCCACCGCGGCCGGCGGGAGGAGCTGATATGGCGGAAGCGCGCGCAGCCCGCCCGGTGGTGGCGCCCGGCGAGTTCCCGTTCGCGGTCGCCTTCCTCAGCCACAACCACATCTACGGGCAGACCAGGGGGCTGGTGGACGCCGGCGCCACCCTTACCCGGGTGTTCGATCCCGACCCCGGCAAGGTGGCGGCCTTCCGCGAGCGGTTCCCGCAGGCGCAGCCCGCCGACTCGTTCGAGGCGATCCTCGACGACACCACTATCCGCCTGGTGGCGTCCGCCGCCATCCCCGACACGCGCGCCGCCATCGGCGGGCAGGTGCTGGCGGCGGACAAGGACTACTTCACCGACAAGGGGCCGTTCACGACCCTGGAACAGCTCGCCGCCACCCGCGCCGCCGTGGCGCACACCGGGCGCAAGTACCTGGTCTACTACGGCGAGCGGCTGCACAACGCGCCCACCTGGGAGGCGTGCGAGCTGGTGCGCGGCGGCGCCATCGGGCGCGTGCTGCAGGTGCTGATCATGGCTCCGCACAACCTGCCCCAAGACTCCCGCCCGCCGTGGTTCTACGACAAGCGCCGCATGGGCGGCATCCTCACCGACATCGGCAGCCACCAGTTCGAGCAGTTCCTGTACGTGGCCGGCGCCGCGGGCGGGGGCGTCAACTTTGCCCGCGTGGCCAACATGGGGCACCCCGAGCATCCCGGCCTGGAGGATTTCGGCGAGGCGTCGGTCACGCTCGACACCGGCGCCTCGGCATACTGCCGGGTGGATTGGTTCAACCCGCGCGCGTCGCGCTCCTGGGGCGACGGACGCGCCTTCATCCTGGGCAGCGACGGATACGTCGAGGTACGCAAGAACGTCGATGCCGGCAACCCGGCCGGCGGACCGTGCGTGATCCTGGTCAACCACGACGAGGAGCGCACCATCACCTTCGACGGCAGCGAGCCGTTGCCGTTCTTCGGACGCATGATCCGGGACTGCCTGCACCGCACCGAGCAGGCGATGACCCAGGAACACGCCTTCGCGGTGGCCGAGCTGACGCTGCAGGCACAGGCGGTCGCCGACAGCCACTCCGCCAACCCCGCTTAACCCGCTTCCGTCTCCTTGACACGTCCTCCAGATGCGCTATGGTGAAGGTCCGACTGGCCGTCCGCGTTGCGGGCGCGAGAGCAGCCAGGGAGCGGCACGCCGCCGGTTCGCAATGCTCTCATGACTCTCAAGTTGCAATAAGGAGCACTCATGCATATTGCACAAGTCACCAAGACCTTCGCCGTTGCGCTGGTCCTCGTGCTGGCCGCAACCGGCCTGTGGGCGGGCGCCGAAGCGGAGGAGGGGTCGGCGGCGGACGCCGACAAGCGGTACGTCACCGACCCGGTCACCGGCAAGGTATACACCGCGCACGAGTACGGCGGGTCACTGACCTTCGTGAAGGGCAACGACGGCGGCTGGATCGACGCCTACAAGGAAAACGCGGTGTCCATGTGGGCCCTGGTAAACGAGAAACTGGGCAAGCTGGACTGGGCGCTGGATCGCGATGCGTATCCGTTTACCGGCGGCTACATGACGCCGCTGTACGCGCTCAGGGGGGCGCTGGCGGAGAGCTGGGAGCAGCCCGACGACACCACCATCATCATCAACGTCCGCCAGGGGGTCCAATGGCATGACAAGGCGCCGGTGAACGGTCGCGAGTTCGTTGCCACGGACGTCGAGCACTCCTTCCAGCGCTATCTGGGTCTGGGCAAGTTCGCCGGACAAGACCCTTCCCCAGGCGGAGGTGAGCTGACATCGGTGCCGTGGGAATCGGTCGAGGCGACCGACCGGTATACGGTCGTGTTCAAGCTGCAGGAGCCGAGACTCCGTGCCCTCAACCTCATCCTGGACTGGTACCAGATGCTGATGCAGGCCCCGGAGGTGGTCGACGAACATGGCGGCATCACCGACTGGCGGCAGGGAGTGGGCACCGGGCCCTACGAGATGACGGACTGGGTCCTGGGCAGCTCGTTCGAGTACACCCGCAATCCCAACTACTGGGGCTTCGACGAGAAGTGGCCGGAGAACCGCCTGCCCTACATCGAGAAGATATACGGCTTGGTCATCGTGGAGCATGCCACCCGCATCGCGGGCCTGCGCGCCGGTACCATCGACTTCATCGGTCATCCGGGATCCACGCAGATCTTCGATATCAACCAGTCCCTGAGTCTGCAGCGGACCCACCCCGAAATCAATCAGTACCCCTGGTCACAACGATCGGACAACTGCGCCGGCATCAACACCACCGTGCCGCCCTTCGATGACGTTCGAGTGCGCCGCGCGATGCAGATGGCACTGGACCTCGACACCATGAACGACTCCTACTACAAGGGGCTGGGCGGAACGACTCCTCGCGGATTCGTCGGCCGCAAGTTTCCGGCCTACACGACCCTGTACGAAGATTGGTCCGAAGAGCTGAAGGGATACTACAGTTACGATCCGGCCGGAGCCGAGGCGCTCCTCGACGAGGCGGGGTATCCGCGCGGCGCCGACGGCATCAGATTCAAGACCGAGTACATGCACTTCGACCGATTTCCGGTAAGCTGGTCGGAGTTCATGGTTTCGTACTGGCGGGAGATTGGCGTCGAGACCGACATCCTGACCCCGACTCAGGCGGAACATACGGCCCGGCGTAACGCCGGCGATTGGGCACTGACGTCGGATGCATGCGGCGTCGACGCCGATCCCATGATCATTGCACCTGGTCTTCGGTCGACAGTTGCTCGCTCGGGAGTCCACGACGCGCAATACGACGCTTGGCTCGACGCAGCAATAAACGCCTCGACCATCGAGGAGCAGCAGGAGCTGATCAAGCAGATGGACATGCGGTACATCGAACAGCACTGGATGATCTGGGGTCCGTGGGCGCCTCAGTACAACGTGGCCCAGCCATGGATCATGGGGTACAACGGCGAGGGCATTATCGGCGGCAACACCACCCATCTTGTCTTCTCGAAACTCTGGATCGATAGTCAGATGAAGGAGGCGATGGGTCACTAGAGGGTTCTGCCTCCAAATCGAAGCCCCGCAAGATCTCTCGGTTTTGCGGGGCTTCGTTTTCGGGAACCACAATGAGAACGTACATCATCAGGCGACTGTTGCTGATGATTCCGACCCTCCTGCTGCTGACCATCCTGGTCTTTCTGCTGGTCCGTTTCATCCCCGGGGATGTCGTCGACGCGATCGAGGCACAACTGGAATCCTTCAGTCCCGGCACCGAGATAGACCGTGCGGTCGTCGAGCGCCTGATGGGCCTGGACGTCCCGGTCTACGTGCAGTATGGACGCTGGATAGGCGTATTGCCGACGCCCGACCCGCTCACCGGCGAGTCCGAGTTCAGAGGCCTTCTCCAGGGTAGCCTGGGCCGATCCCTGTTCGGCCACTTTCCGATAGAGGCTGAAGTAATGCGGCGGCTGCCGCTCACCATCGAGCTCGGCGTCATGGCGATCGTCATCGGGCTGATAATAGCGCTGCCGGTCGGCATCTACTCGGCGATCCGTCAGGACACGGCCGTCGACTACGCCGGCCGCACCGTCGCCGTCATCGGTCTGGCGACGCCCAACTTCTGGCTCGGGATCATGGTCATGGTGTTCCCGGCAATCTGGTGGGGCTGGTCACCTTCGATGAAGATGATTCCTTTCGCCGAAGACCCGCTCGGTAATCTCGGCATGTTTCTCATTCCGAGCGCGATTCTGGGCACGGCCCTGGCCGCGGGCACGATGCGGATGACCCGCACGATGATGCTGGAGGTGCTCAGGCAGGACTACATCAGGACGGCCTGGTCCAAGGGCCTCAAGGAGCGGGTGGTTGTTGTCAGACACGCGGTCAAGAATGCCCTCATCCCTATCGTTACCGTGGTTGGCATGCAGGTGCCGCTGGTGGTCGGCGGCTCCGTCATCATGGAGAGCATATTCAATCTGCCGGGGCTGGGTCGGTTCCTGCTGGATGCCCTGAACCAGCGCAACTACCCGATCGTGTCCGGAGTAAACATGTTCTTCGCCGCCGTCGTCCTGTTGAACAACCTGTTCATCGACCTGATCTATCCGTATCTGGACCCCAGGGTACGTTACCGGTGATGAGTGACGCGACGCTGACACCGGTCACCGGCAGCGAGCGCAAGCGACGTGGCCCCGTGGCCGACTTCTTCGTCAGATTGTGGAAGGAGAAGCCGCTGGGCACCGTCTGCGGGATCATCATTCTGCTGTTGATCCTGGTGGCGATCTTTGCCGATGTCCTGGCGCCCTATCCTTACTGGGAGGTTCATCCGGCGGACATGCTGCTTGGCTCATCGGCCCGCTACTTGCTGGGTACCGATCAGCTCGGGCGAGACTTTCTGAGCCGCATCATGTATGGCGCCCGCCTGTCGTTGTTTGTCGGCCTGTCGGCGACGGCGATCAACGTGGTGGTAGCGGTTCTGATCGGTGGCACGTCAGGATTCATTGGCGGCAAGCTGGACTTGGCGGTACAGCGGTTCGTCGATGCCTGGATGGCGTTCCCGGGACTGCTCCTGCTGCTGTCGGTCATGTCGATTGCGGGAAAAGGTTTGCTGCAGATCATACTGGTCCTGGGGATATCGGGCGGCATCGGCGGCTCGCGGATAACGCGCGGCGCCGTGATCGCGGTCAAGGAGAATCTCTACTTTCAGGCGGCACGCGCGATCGGCGCATCACAGTGGACCGTGCTGGTACGCCACGTGCTGCCCAACATCGCGCCGCCGGTAATCATCCTGTTCAGCATCAACATCGGTGGCGTGATCATTGCCGAGTCTTCCTTGAGCTTCCTTGGATTCGGCCTGCCCGCGCAGATACCGAGTTGGGGAGGAATGCTCAGCCGGGAAGGGCGGGTGTTCATGGAGACCGCGCCGTGGCTGGCGCTGTGGCCCGGCCTGTTCCTGACCGTCACCGTCTACAGCCTGAACATGTTCGGCGACGCGGTCCGGGACCTGCTCGACCCCCGGCTTCGGGGCGGCGGAAGCACCCTCCGGGGCGGCGGCGCCCGGGTCGCCGCGGACCGCGCAAGATAACCGACCGAACCGGTCAGGCCGGCGCGCCGTACCGTTCACGCGCGGGCACAGCGGTAATGCCGTCGCCAGCGCGTTAACCATGAAATTACACAGGCGACAATGCTTTTTTCATGGTTAGCAGGGAGTCTGTACGGTCACTCCGTGACAGGGAAGACGATGAAAACCGATGCCCAAGCATCGCCCGCCAGCCCACTCTTTCGGACCAGGCTATCGGTAGCGGCCGGCGAAGCCGTCGATGTTGATACCGACTCGGCCCGGAAGGTGGCGCTCGGCAACCCGCACCATGCGGTCGCGGTAGGCCAGGCCAACCGAGTCGGGATCGACGGCAGCCATCGCGGCCGGTAGCGACGTGCGCTCGGTGCGGCTGCCGTTGGCCGAGCCGTCGCCGCCGATGTAGTGGTCGATCACCACGGCGTCCGCGCTCGCCGCGATGCGAGAGAAGAAGCCTTCCGGGTCGGCGATCGGCAGAAGCGGCGCTACCGTGATCACCGTCTTGATGCCGGCGGCCTTCAGCTCCGCGGCGGCCCGGAAGCGCTGCTCGATGGGGCTGGCGTGGGGCGGCAGCCCTGGGAGCCGCTCGCGGTCGGTTTCGATCGACAGGTGTACGCGCAGCCGGCAGCGGCGTTGCAGTTCAAGCAGGCGGTCGTGGTAGCGGGTGACCTGGTGGGAGTGGGTCTGCACGATCAGCAGGTCGGGCGGCTCCTCCGCCATCGCCTCCAGCAGCCGGCCGGTGACGCCGTAGCGCGTCTCCTGCGGCGGGAACGGCTCGGTCGAGCTGGACAGGAAGATGCTGAACGCGCCGCGGGCACGCCGCGCCCAACGCCGCTCCCGGTCGACGGCGGCTCGGTACGACGCTCCAGCGTTGTCGCGCACCTCCAGGAACGAGCCCCAGGCGCGCCCGCGGGTCACATGGCCGTTGTGGCGCACGTAACACCCGGCGCCGCACAGGGCGTTGCCGAACGGACAGCCGCGGTACGGCTGCGCCGAGTGCGACGACACCGTGCGCAGGAAGCCGCTGCTGCGGGTGAGGATATTCCCGACCTCGGTGACCGTTACCTGCACGGGGGATAGCTCACACCGCGCCATGCATCGAGGGGATGGCGGCGGTCGGCCATAGGCAGCGCGATACGGGCGCCGGTGATCTGCGCGGCATAGGGTGCGAGCACCAACTCCAGCGCCTTGACGCCGTCGACTCCGCTGCACAGCGGCTCGCGGCCCTCCTCGATGGCGTCGATCAGGTCGGTCACCGCCAGGTAGTGGCCGTCGTGCTCGGGCGGCGGTCCCAGGTCGAGCGGCTGCCAGCGTTGCTCCACGCGCGCCGGCGCCCACAACGGGTAAGGGTAAATCATCAGCCCATCGGTGGTGCTGCCGCCGCGCAACGAGATTATGCCCTCGCTGCCCACCATCTCCATGCCGTAGCGCTCGTTCACACCGGCGCTGTGGCGCTTGGAGTCGAAGAAACCCGCCACCCCGCCGGCGAAGGCGATGTAGCTGTCGATGCGGTCGCCGGCAACCGGCCCGAGCGGCTCGGTGGCCTCGTGCACGTCCGCTGGCTCGATGGCGCGTCCCTCCACGGTGACGCGCGCCGACACCCACAGGGCATCCCCGGCGAGGTACTGCATCAGGTTGAACAGGTGGATGCCCAGGTCCATCATATCCTCGCCGCCGCCGCGGTGGTCGTGCTTGCCGTGCGCGTGCAGTTCTTGCAGCCGCCCGATGCGCCCGCCCACGATCAGCGCCTTCAGGCGGTCCACCCCCGGCAGGTAGGCGCCGTGGAAGTGCCCGACGGCGATCTTGACGCCCGCCGCCCGTGCCGCCGCGACCATGCGGTCGCCATCCTGCAGGCTGATCGCGAACGGCTTTTCGCAGTACACATGGCAGCCGGCGTCGATGCAGGCCAGCACCATCTCCAGGCGCTGGTCGAGCCAGCGCGGCCCCACGCTGACCAGGTCCAGCTCCTCGCGCGCCAGCATCTCCCGGTAGTCGGCATAGCCGCGCCGCGCCTCCGCCTCCGCCTGGGCGCGTGCCCGCCCCTCCGGATCGGGATCGGCCACCGCCACCATCTCGACGCCGGCCACTCCGCGGAAAGCACGGTGCAAGCCGTGCCCGAAGCCGCCGGCTCCGGTGTGGCCGATGGCACCCGCTCGGTAGTAACGCTCAGCCATGCCGTACCGTCGGGCCGGCACCATACGCCTCGCTCATTCCACGCGCGGGAGCTGCGGCAGATGGTCGAAGTGACTGTCGCGGGAGTAGAGATGCAAACCGTGCTCCATGACCAGGGCGGCGATCCAGAGGTCGTTCACCGGGATCGGCGTGCCCTGATTGCGAAGCTGCGCGAAGAGTTGCGCATAGTGCCGGGTGGTGTCGTCACTGGCGTAGAGCACGTCTACGCGAGGCCGAGTGAGGAAGCGCTGCAGGACGCGCTCGTTTTCGGCGGCCCTGGTGCCGCACCGGAAGCCGGCACGCAGCTCCGCGAGAGTCACGAATGGCAACACGATCCGCTCGGCCAACTGCACGCGATCCAGGACGTCCCGGTCACCGGCGCAGAAGTCGCCGTAGCGGTTGGTGTCCAGCGCGAACGTCAACGCCACAGCTCCGGGTCCACCTGATCCATCGCCTCGATGGCCCGATCGAACTCCGGATCGTCCACCCAGGTGCCGGCAAGGTCATCCAAGTCGTGGTAACGAGGCTGTTCCTCGGCCAAGCCCAATCCCCGCTCCAGCGCACGCAAGGCCATCTCGTTCAAGCTCCGCTGCTCTTCGCGCGCCTTCCTGCGCAGTTCCTGGTCAAGCCGCGACGGCACCCGCCTGATCGTGTACTGAGTATGCGTCTTCGTCATGCGTGCATTGTAGGCTCGACGTGCACGCACTGCAAGTCGCCGGTGCCTGCCTGGGCGGGGTTGCAATCCAAGGCGGAAACACCAACCCTTCCCGGTAACGGTGACGGGCATCGTACAACGTCGAAGCCCACGACCGAACCACGCGCTTCGCCGGCTCCGGTCGACGACGGGGAGGAGACATGCCACTACGCGCGGGAGTCGTTGGCTGCGGCGGCATCAGCCGCAGTCATGCCACAGCCTACAACCACTTGCACGCCACCGACCTGGTGGCGGTGTGCGACATCGACGCGGACCGGCTGCGGGAGCGGGCCGACCAGTTCGATGTGCCGGCGCGCTACCGCGACTACCGGGAGATGTTCGCCCGCGAATCGCTCGACGTGGTCAGCGTGTGCACGCACGCCCCGCTGCACGCGGACGTAGCGTGCGCGGCAGCGGCGGCCGGCACCCACGTGCTGTGCGAGAAGCCGCTCGCCCTCGACCTGGAGAGCGCCGACCGCATGATGCGGGAGTGCGCCGACGCCGGCGTGCAGCTCGCGGTGAGCCACCAGTTCCGCTTCGTGCCGGCGCTGCGCATCGCCAGGGAGTGGGTGCAGGCGGGCCGCATCGGCCGGCTCATCAGCGTGCGCGAGGTGGGCAAGGGCCGCCCCGCAGGCTTTGAGCTGATGGAGATGGGCGTACACTTTTTCGACGAGTTGGCCTTCTTCATGGACGGCGTCGAGTGGATCCACGCGCGCGTGACCTACCGCGGGCGCGAGGCGGAGGTGGGCGACATCATGCACAGCAGCGAGCTGTGCACCACCGACGCGCGCGACAACGGCATGGTGGCCGGCGACGTGATGCTGATCCACGCCGGCGGGCCCGGCGGCGTCTCCGGCGTCATCGAGCTGTACCCGCGCCCGGAGCGCCAGAACTGGGTCGCCGGTCCGCACCTGGTCGGCGACGCCGGCCAACTTGTGGTCAAGTCCAATCCGGACAACGGGCTGTTCGAGCTGTGGCACTGCCCCACCGACATCTCGTTCGCATCCCACACCCCGCCCTGGCGGCAGATCGAGATTCCCGCCGAGGCGCTGACCATCGAGGGCAAGACCTGGCCCGGCCACCCCTCCATCTGGAGCGTGCGCGACATGGTGCAGGCGATCACCGAGGGCCGCCAACCGGAACTGGGAGGGGCCAACGCGGCACAGTCGCTGGAGTGCGTCAGCGCGGTCTACGAATCCCACTTCACCGGCGCCCGCGCCGCCCTGCCCCTCGCCGACCGCCGCCACCCCTTGATCCGGCGCATGCCCGCCGGCTGAACCGTTGTATCAGCCGCCAATCCCGCGGATGACCGCAAAACCGGACAGCAGGTACATTACAAGCAACGCGAGTCTTCTCGCGAAGGAGCCCCACACCCCATGATCCGACTACGAATACCGATCCTCACGGCGCTGGCGGTCGTTGCGCTGGCGGTGGCGGCCGCGGCCGAACGCGGCACTGACGGCGAACTCAGAATGCTGTACTGGCAGGCGCCGTCGATCCTCAACCCCTACCTGTCCGGCGGCACCAAGGACATCCACGCGGCGTCGCTGATCCTGGAGCCGCTGGCGCGCTACGACGAGAACGGCGACATGGTTGCCTGGCTTGCGGCCGAGATCCCGACCCTGGACAACGGGGGCGTGGCGCGCGACCTGAGGTCGATCACCTGGAAGCTGCGCGACGACGTGGTGTGGTCCGACGGCACGCCGTTCACGGCCGAGGACGTGGCGTTCACGGCGGCCTACTGCCTGGACCCGAGCGGCGGCTGCGCGTCGCTGGCATCGTTCCAGGGCGTCGGCTCGGTGGAGGCGGTCGACGACCACACGGTGCGGATCGACTTCGACGTGCCGATGCCGTTCCCGTACGCGCCGTTCGTCGGCTCGGTCCTGCCGGTCCTGCAGAAGCGCCAGTTCGAGGACTGCATGGGCGCGCGCGCGCCGGAGTGCACGACCGAGAACTTCGCTCCGGTCGGTACCGGGCCGTTCAAGGTGGGCGAGTTCCGTCCCAACGACGTGGTGCGCTACGTGGTGAACGAGCACTTCCGCGACCCCGACCGGCCGGCGTTCTCGTCGGTGCTGCTGAAGGGCGGCGGCGACGCCGTCTCGGCCGCCCGCGCGGTACTGGTGACCGGCGAGTTCGACTACGGCTGGAACCTGCAGGTGGAGCCGGAGATCCTGGCCGACATGGAGCGGGCCGGCAAGGGCGAGGTGCTGTCCGCCTTCGGCACCTTCGTCGAACGCCTGGTGATCAACAAGACCAATCCCGACCCGGCGCTCGGCGATGCGCGCTCCACCCACCAGGACGGCGGCAACCCGCATCCGTTCCTGTCCGACCCGGCGGTGGTGCGGGCGCTGTCGCTGGCGATCGACCGCGACATCCTGGTGGAAGCGGGCTACGGCCCCGCCGGCCGGGTGACCTGCAACGTGCTGCCCGCCCCCGCGGTGTACGCCTCGACCGCCAACGACTGGTGCGCGACGCAGGACATCGAGTACGCCAACCGGATCCTGGACGATGCCGGGTGGGAGCGCGGCCGCGGCGGCATCCGCGCGAAGGACGGCGTGCGGTTGTCGATCCTCTACCAGACCTCCACCAACTCGGTACGCCAGGGCACGCAGGCGCTGATCAAGCAGATGTGGCGGGAGATCGGCGTGGATACCGAACTGCGCAACATCAACGCGTCGGTGTTCTTCGGCAGCGATCCGGCCAGCCCGGACACCTACCAGAAGTTCTACGCCGACATCCAGATGTACACCAACAACTTCGACGGCACCGATCCGCAGGCCTACATGGCCGGCTGGGTGTGCGACAAGATCCCCGGCCCCGACAACCAGTGGAACGGCAGCAACATCTCGCGCTATTGCAACCCGGCGTACGACGCGCTGGCGGCCGAGTTCGCCGAGACCGGCGGCATCGAGCGGCGGGCGGCGATCGCCAAGCGCATGAACGACATGCTGGTCAGTGACGGAGCGATGATCCCGCTGATCCACCGCGGCGAGGTGGGCGCGAAGGCGCGCTCGCTCGGCGGCCTGCGCCACAACGCCTGGGACGCCACGCTGTGGAACATCCACGAGTGGTACCGTGTCCAGTGAGGTGACCCGGGCCACGGACCAACGGAGTGCTGCGCTACGCGATCCGCCGCCTGCTGTTCGCCGTCCCCACCCTGCTGGCGATCAGCTTCGTCGTATTCGCGCTGCTCGACCTGGCCCCGGGTGATCCCACCGCCCAGCTCCCGCTGACCATCCCGCCGGAGACGCGCGAGCTGATCCGGCAGAGCCTCGGGCTCGGGCAGCCGTTCCCGGTGCGCTACGTGCGCTGGCTGGAGCAGTTCCTGGCCAACGAGCCCCTGAACTTGGTGGAGGTGCTGTTCGGCATCAAGATCGGCGATTCGGCGGGGCGGCTACGGGTCAGCTCCTGGGCCACCCGCTCGCCGGTGGTGGACCTGATCGCGCAGCGGCTGCCGCAGACCATGACCGTGGTGGGCGTGTCCTACCTGGTGGCGATCCTGATCGCGGTGCCGGTGGGCGTGTTCTCGGGCTACCGCCAGTACTCGGTGTTCGACCAGGTGGGCACCTTCATCACCATGGTGGGGTTCTCGGTGCCCACCTTCTTCACCGGCACCGTGCTGATCGTGATCTTCAGCGGCGCCCTCGGCTGGCTGCCGTCGATCTACGACACCACCCACCGGGTCACCGACCTGGCCAGCCTCGGCTACCAGCTCCGGCAGATGGCGATGCCGGTGATGGTGCTGGCGCTGTTCAGCGCCGCCCAGATCAGCCGCTTCACCCGCTCCGCGGTGCTCGACACCCTGCACCAGGAGTACGTGCGCACGGCGCGCGCCAAGGGGCTGTCGGAGCCGCTGGTGCTCCTGGTGCACGTGCTGCGCAACAGCATGATCCCGGTGGTCACCGTGATCGCGCTCGGCCTGCCCACCACCTTCGCCGGCGCCATCATCACCGAGCAGATCTTCCGCATCAACGGCGTCGGCGCGCTGCTGATCGGGGCGATCGAGGGCGCCGACATCCCCACCGTGCAGACCGTGACTTTCATCTTCGCGGGCCTGATCGTGTTCTTCAACCTGGTCGCCGACCTGCTGTACGGCATGCTCGACCCCCGCATCCGCTATGACTAGAAGTGCGAACAGCCGCCAACCGGTGATCCGCGTGCACCGGGTTCCATCGCCACCGGCGGCGCGGAGCGACCGTGGCTGCTGACCAAGCCGCCGTCCCGGTGGCGTCCGCCCGAGCCGCCGGACACGGGACGCCGCTCGCACACCCGGACCGCGCCCACAAGCACGCCGTCTGGCACCGGCTGCGCCGCCATCCGGGGGCCATCGCCGGCGCCTCGGTGTTCACGGTCGTTGCGCTGGCCGTGCTGTTCGGCTCGTTCGTGCACGGCGTCGATCCGCACTACCTCGACTACCGCGCCAAGAACCAGGGCATGTCGCTCGCCCACCCGCTCGGGACCGACAACCTGGGCCGCGACACCTTCGCCCGCCTGCTCGCCGGCGGCCGCCTGTCGCTGGCCGTCGGCGTGGCCGCGATGGCCCTGTCGCTGACCGTGGGCACGGTGATCGGCGTGCTGTCCGGCTTCTTCCGCCGCCTCGACGGCCCGCTGATGCGCTTCACCGACCTGTTCCTGGCCCTGCCCGTGCTGCCCCTGCTGATGGTCACCACCATGCTGTTCCGCGAACCGCTGCGCGCCGCGCTCGGCCTGGAGGCGGGCATCTTCGTCCTGGTGGTGGGCGTCATCGGCATCACGAGCTGGATGCAGACCGCCCGCATCGTGCGCGGCCAGGTGCTCGCCATCCGCGCCCGCGAGTACGTCACCGCCGCCCGCAGCATCGGCGCCCGCCCCTGGCGCATCATCGGCCGCCACGTGTTCCCCAACGCGCTGAGCCCGATAGTGGTCGCCGCCACCCTCGACATCGCCGCCGCGATCATCACCGAGAGCGCCCTCAGCTTCCTCGGCCTCGGCTTCCCGTCCGACTTCCCCACCTGGGGCCGCCTGCTCTACGACGGCGTGCCGTTCCTGACCCTCACCCCGGACCGCGTCATCTGGCCCGGCCTCGCCATCTCCCTCACCGTGCTCAGCGTCAACTTCCTCGGCGACGGCCTCCGCGACGCCCTCGACCCCCACGCCACCGCAGCCTCCCGAGGATCCCGCCCGCCCCGGCGGACCCAGGCCTAAGCTTCTGGCCGATGCGGTTCTCGGCCCGCTCGAACCTCATCCGGCGAAGGTTGTCCTCAAGCGTGTAGTAGGCCCCGGTATCGACCAGCATCTGCAGATCGATCACGACATCCACGTCGAGCGTGCCGGCATGCGCGGGCACGTCGCCAACACCGTCCGCGACCAAGTACCTCGGCGTCAGACCGCCGATCAGGTAGACGGAGTCTTTCCACGGACCAAGTCCACGCAGCAGAGTCACGAGCACGCGTTCGCAGTCGGCCGTGTGCTCATCGGCATAGCCGCCGAGGGTCGCTGGCTTCGCCATCAGAAGCCGATTCTCTGCCGGCGCAGGTGCTCGGCCAGCTCCGGTGCACGACCCTCACCATGAACCAAGTCCAGATAGACCTGAATGGGACTCGCAAGCCACGCCCCGTTCACCCACTCGCGAAATAACAGTTCACCCGGTGACGCGGCTTCGATGACGGCGAGATTGGTCCCTTCGTTGACTCGGCGTCCGCCCACCGCTGCAATCGCCTCCTGCGCGGCCGGGCTGGTCACCAGCCGGCAACGCACCTGAGACACCCGTGACAAGAAGGGTGCATAGCGCTGTGCCGCGGCTTCATGTGTAATCGCATATTCCAGCCGACGCGCGGCGAAGACTCGATCGATCCCGGCGATCAGCCCCTCCGCCCGTACCGCCGGAACATAGTATCTCCGCATCGTGGGAAGTTGCATTACGGCGAGTTGCTTGACCCAGGCGTCCAGCAACGCCGCTGGTTCCCGGAGGCTGCGTTCCTTGGCCGGGCCCCGACCGCGCGCAACAACCCAGTCGAATCGTTCGAGTTCCATCAGCACCTGGGAAACGGTCGCGGGGGACACGCCCGCTCGTTTGGCCAACGCGACGACCCCGAACCAATCTTCGGGTTCGGCGAGCAGTGCGTGCAACACCTGCGCCCGACGTCGCGAGAACAAATTGTGCAGGGACTTGGAAATAGTCCTGGTGACCGGCTTTTCGACGTACAGATACAGCCCGCGGGCCGGCAGAAACAGGCTCCCCCCACTGTCGTAGTAGCCAACCCGTGCGTCCCTCAGCAACTCCCGAGCCCCAGGCGAGATCGACTCCGCAATCACTGCCAACACCATCTCTGACGCAACGGTGGATTCGAGTGTCATGTGGCTCACTGCCCTGAACCGCCACAGGATCTCGCGCACGTCGCGAGGAAAGAGCGTCTTGTTCACTTCGATCAGCAGTGTCAGGGGCTTGCCGGCCACCTTGATGCCCACCCTTCCGCCAATCCGCACGGCCGCTCTAGCGTCGTGCGGCGGGTGCGGTTCCAGTTCGGCGCAAACCTCCGGCAACGCCCGCAGGGCGTCCAGGAACCTCTCGATCAATTCGCCTTCTGTGGCGATGGCCATGGCATCTGCGCTTATCACGGCTTTTGCTCTTTCACTGTACAGCAAATTATATGGAATCGTACCATTATGCCAACAATTTTTCGATATTTACTGCACATAGAATTTTCTCCTCCCGGAATGGACCCCTCCGTCGCGTGCCTCGCATAATGCTGGCCGTGGGCGTGGCCGCGATGGCCCTGTCGCTGTCCGTGGGCACGGTGATCGGCGTGCTGTCCGGCTTCTTCCGCCGCCTCGACGGCCCGCTGATGCGCTTCACCGACCTGTTCCTGGCCCTGCCCGTGCTGCCCCTGCTGATGGTCACCACCATGCTGTTCCGCGAACCGCTGCGCGCCGCGCTCGGCCTGGAGGCGGGCATCTTCGTCCTGGTGGTGGGCGTCATCGGCATCACGAGCTGGATGCAGACCGCCCGCATCGTGCGCGGCCAGGTGCTCGCCATCCGCGCCCGCGAGTACGTCACCGCCGCCCGCAGCATCGGCGCCCGCCCCTGGCGCATCATCGGCCGCCACGTGTTCCCCAACGCGCTGAGCCCGATAGTGGTCGCCGCCACCCTCGACATCGCCGCCGCGATCATCACCGAGAGCGCCCTCAGCTTCCTGGGCCTCGGCTTCCCCTCCGACTTCCCCACCTGGGGCCGCCTGCTCTACGACGGCGTCCCCTTCCTGACCCTCACCCCGGACCGCGTCATCTGGCCCGGCCTCGCCATCTCCCTTACCGTGCTGAGCGTCAACTTCCTCGGCGACGGCCTCCGCGACGCCCTCGACCCCACGCCACCATCTCCTCCTGCGGCGCGCGCCCGCCCCGGCGACGCAAGTAACCTCGCCGGGTGCGAACGCGGAAAGCGGTACGCAGGTCATTGCAGCATGGTCTACCCGCTCGATGGCACGGATGCGAACATCCGGGGACTGGCGAACTGGATCGGCGGCGCGATGGAGCGGTCTTACACCGACCGCCGGCAGTCGGAGCGCAGGCTTCCACGACGGCGCGGTCACGCCTCAGCCCGCTCGATTGCCGCCTGCGATCCGACGGTCCGCCCGCGTACCTTGGCCGAGTCCTCGGTCGTCGCGACGCCGGCCTCAATGCCCGAGACCGGCTTGCTCGACTGCAGGCTGAAGCACCCGATATCGCCTGTCGAGCCCACCTGCCTGCCGTCCCAGGTCGCGCCGCTCGGATCGACCGCGAACACCGGGGCGCGCCGGGCTTCAGTCGGCTCACCTCGCGGGGTGGCCGTGGCGCTGAGCATGGCGCAACCTGTGGTGCGATTCACAACGGAGCCTGAGATTTGCCGGTTCCGCGCCGCCGCCGAGCGCGAACGGCACGATGTGGTCGATCTCCAGCCGATAGCGGGAGCCGCAGCGCCGCCCGCTGTGGCGGTCGACATAGCTGCAACGACCCTGGTCGCGGCGCCACACCTCTCGGCGCACGGCCGCCGGGATGTACCGTGACCGGGATCCCGGCGCCGCACCGAAGGAACGCAACGCGGCAAGGTGCCGCTCCACTGCCGGCGAACGCTCCGCCGGCCCCACCGCGCCATGCCCGGCGGCGTACGCAAGCCGCTTCGCCGCCGAAACCGCCGGACCGGTGCCGTTCCGTGCCACCGCGTGCGGCCTGCGCGCGGGTTGGGCTTCGGATCGGCACTTCGCTGGCGAAGTGGTGTGCGCACCGCTGTTCGGCGCCGCCGCCCGTGACGCGCTGCCGTGCCCGGTGACCGAGTGGCGCTTCGCCAGCGAAGTGGTGTGCCCCTCTCTGTCCCCCACCGGCGCGGACTCCTTCGGCGCCGAATCGGAGCAGCGGACAATATCCCGCACCGCCGTGGAGTTCGTTTCGCCATGCTCGACTTCCGCAGGCCGCTTCGCGGCCGAGGGACCGGGCAGGTCATTCGCAGCCGCCGACTTCGCGCCGCCGCACGCGTCCTCCGCACGCTGTTTCGCCGCCGACACCGCCCCACCGTCGCCGTCCTGCGTCACCGCACGCGACGCCCGACCGAGTTCGGCCTCGGCTTGGCGATTCGCCGGCGAACCGTTGGGCTCACCGCTGACCGGTAGCGCCGGCGTGCTCGCGGATCCTGCGCCGTCGACCGAGCCGCCACCGCCCGTACGCCGCACACGCGGTGGCCGAGCCGGGTCGTAGCGGTCCAGGCCGTCGCGCACCAACCGCGCCACCAGCCCGCCCAGCGTCAGGTGCGGATCCGTGTGCGACAGCAGCATC
>JAPPGB010000176.1 GCA_028821475.1 Spirochaetaceae bacterium | reverse complement strand
CACCACCACCGCCCGCTCGGCGCCGGCCAGGTGCGCGTGGCGTGCCATCACCAGCGCGTCGCCGCCGTTGTTGCCGCGCCCGGCCACGAACGCCAGCGTGCCCGGCGCGCCCGCCGGGTGGCTGCCCCACAGGTGCGCGCGGACCGCCGCGTAGGCGTTCGCACCGGCGTTCTCCATCAGAATCGCGCCCGGCAGCGCCCATTCGCTCTGCGCGCGGTGGTCGATCTCCGCCATCTGCGCGCCCGTTACCACCGCCAGCGGGCGCAGCGCGCGCCACGCCGCCGAGCCGGCCTCCACCGTCCCGAGCCGGGTTCCTCCTGCCGCCGCTTCCAGATCGCCGGGATCTCGCGCCACGCTCCCAGCAGCGTGCGCGGCTCCGGCACGTCGTTCGCCGATCATCCTTTTCTCCGCCATCGTCGGGCCTGGTTCCGCACCCGGGCCGGGCGCCCCGAGAGCGCCGCCCGCCGGCGCCGCTCTCGGCGCAACCAGCCTGTCACAGGAGTCTGCCTCAATCCGACAGACTCCTATGGTTCCACCAGAAGGTCGCCGCGCCACCACACCATCCGTGCACGGTCGCCGGCGCCCAGCAGACCGTACAGGACCCCGCTCTCGTTCATCCCCAGGGTGACGTAGCCGAGCCCGGTCTCATCCAACACCCACCGGCGCCGCACCAGCACACGCCCGCTCCTGCCCAGCACCAGCAGCGAGCGTGTCAGGTCATCCTCCCGCCGGGTCAGGTACAGCAAGCCGTCCGCGGTCACCCCGAGCGGATGGTACCGCGGCCCGGCCAGCGGCTCGCTCCCCACCCGTGCCGCGCCGCGCGGCGGCGCCGCCTCCGGCAGGCCGAACGCGGCCACCACGCTGCGCGAGGCCACGTCGTACACGCGCACGCCGGCGATGGCACCGTCACCGTCACCGTCGCCGCCGCCGTCATTGCCGTCCGCCCACGACTCCACGAACACCAGCAGCCGCCGCTGCGACAGCAGCGGCAGCAGGTCGCGGATCACCAGCCCCGGTTCGTCGCCGAGCCGACCGGCATGCTCCAGTTCCAACCGCTCCTGCAGGGTGCCGTCCGCGTCGTACCAGTAGGTGATCCACTGCACGTCGGTGCGCGCGGTGACCACCAGCATGTCATCCGCCATCACCGTGACGCGCTCCACGAACGGAAACGGCGTGCCCCCCGGGCCTTCGCGCCCGATCGCGTCCAGGTAACTGCCGTCCGGGCCGAACCGCTTGACCAGTTGCCCGTAGCCGACCGCCGCCTGATCGCCGGCGGCGTCCACCACCAGTATCCGCCGGCGGCTGTCTACCGCGATGTGGCTCAACTCGCGAAAGCGATGCTTGACGGCGGCGCGGGTGGCGGCGGCGTTACCGCCGGGAGCCAGCCCCACCGGCTCCGGGTTGCGCGCCGGGTCGTAGATCAGCAACAGCAGGTCGCCGTGCGACGAGAGCTGCATCACCTTGCGCGCGTTGCCGTTGGCTATGTAGAACAATCCGTCGCGCATCACCACCCGCGTCGCGTGCGGCGCCGGAGCGCCGGCAACGCGCACCAGGTCCAACTGCTCGTCGAGCGGTCCGATGCCGAGACTGAACAGTTCATCGCCGGCCAGTTCCACCCGCGTCCCGGCTGCGCACGCCCCCAGCACGGCCAGCCCGGCAGCGAACATGCCCGGCAGCGCGCCGCGAACGCGGAGCAGCAGGGTCGGGAGCGCGCGCAGGAGGGGGCCGGACACGACAGTCATCCTACGGAGCATCGCGCCGCGCGCACAAGCCGCCGCCGTCGCGGCTGCCGGCCTGCGGCGAGTAGACCGGCTCCGGCGGCACCAAGTACATTGCACGCATGGGCAAGATCGTGGAACGGGTGCTCGGCTCCAAGAACCAGCGCGATCTGAAGGTGCTCATGCCCCTCGTGGGGCGCATCAACGAGCTGGAAGCGGGCATGATTGCCTTGCAGGAAGCCGACTTCCCGGCTGCCACCGAGCGCTTTCGCAAGCGCCTCGCCGACGGTGAAGCGCTCGACGACCTGGCGCCGGAGGCGTTCGCCCTGGTGCGCGAGGCGGCGCGACGCCGGCTCGGCGAGCGCATCTACGACTGCCAGTTGATGGGCGGCCTGGTCCTGCACCGCGGCGCGATCCTGGAGATGAAGACCGGCGAAGGCAAGACCCTGTCCAGCGTCACCGCCGCCTACCTGAATGCGCTCACCGGGCGCGGCGTACACATCGTCACCGTCAACGACTACCTGGTGGAGCTGCAGGCCGCCTGGATGGGCCAGGTGTTCGACCTGCTCGGCATTACCGTGGGAGCGATTCTGGCCAACATGGACGGCCCGCGCCGGCGCGCCGCCTACCGGTGCGACGTGACCTACGGCACCAACAACGAATTCGGCTTCGACTACCTGCGCGACAACATGAACTGGGACGAGCGCCAGAAGGTGCAGCGCAGCCACCACTTCTGCATCGTCGACGAGATCGATTCCATCCTGATCGACGAGGCGCGCACGCCGCTGATCATCTCCGGCGCCGCCGAGGACGACACCGCGCGCTTCGCGCAGATGAATGGACTGGTGGATCGCCTCACCGAGGTGGAAAAGGATCCGGCCACCGGCGAATACCCGGACGAAGCGGACGGCTACGTACCGGAGGGAGACTACAAGGTAGACGAAAAGGGCAAGCGCATATCGTTCACCGACCAGGGCATGAGCGCCATCGAGAAGCTGCTCCAGGACCGCCGCATCATCACCGACTCGCTGTTCACCGACGACAACTTCGAGCTCATTCACTACTTCACCCAGGCGATGCGCGCCCACCGCCTGTTCCAGCGTGACGTCGACTACGTGGTGCAGGACGGCAAGGTGGAGATCGTCGACGAGTTCACCGGCCGCATCCTGCACGGCCGCCGCTATTCGGATGGCCTGCACCAGGCGATCGAGGCGAAGGAGCGCATCAGGATACTGCAGCGCAACCGAACCCTGGCGTCGATCACGTTCCAGAACTTCTTCAAGCTGTACGACAAGCTGGCCGGGATGACCGGGACCGCGGACACCGAGGCTACCGAGTTCAGCCGCATCTACGACCTCGACGTGGTGGTGGTGCCGACCAACCGCCCGGTGGCGCGGCTGGACGAGGACGACGTGATCTTCCTCACCGAGAACGACAAGCTGAACGCCATTTGCGACGAGATTTCCGAGTGCCACAAGCGCCGCCAGCCGGTGCTGGTCGGCACCGTGTCGATCGAGAAGTCGGAACAACTGTCACGCATGCTGATCGGGCGCGGCGTTCGGCACGAGGTGCTGAACGCGAAGAATCACGCCCGCGAGGCCGCCATCATCGCGCAGGCGGGAGCCCCCGGCGCGGTGACCATCGCCACCAACATGGCGGGCCGCGGCACCGACATCAAGCTCGGCGGCAACGTCGAGTTCGCGGCGCGCCGCAAGAGTGCCGGATCGGCGGCGGCGATGCGCAAGGCGCTCGCCGCCGAGTTGCCCAAGTGGCAGGCCGACCATGACGTGGTGAAGGACGCCGGCGGACTCAACGTGATCGGCACCGAGCGCCACGAATCGCGGCGCATCGACAACCAGCTCCGCGGGCGCAGCGGACGCCAGGGCGACCCCGGCCGGTCCCGGTTTTTCATCTCTCTCGACGACGACCTGATGCGCCTGTTCGGCGAGAACATGCGCAGCGTCATCGCGCGCGTCGGTTTTACCGACGGCGAGCCGCTGGCGCATCCATGGATCAACAAGTCGCTGGAACGCGCGCAGCGCCGCGTCGAGGAGCGCAACTTCGAGACCCGCAAGCACCTGCTCGACTTCGACAATGTCCTCAACGAGCAGCGCAAGTTCATCTACGGAAAGCGCGACGAAATCATGGCCTCCGGCGGCCTGGTGGAGCGCGTCGTCGACACCGCCGTGGACGAGTTGACGGAGCTGGTCGAGGAGTGCAGCAACGAGCACGGCGCCGGCGGCGACTGGCACACCGTCCTCGCCAACCTCAAGACGCGCTACTTCCTTACCCCGGAGCTCCCCGCCGCCCACTACGAAAAGCTGCCGCGCCAGGAACTGGAGCAGGCGCTCGCCGGCGAACTGCGCCGCGCACTGGAAGCAAAACAGGCCCAGATCGGCCGCGAGCCGTTCAACCTGTTCATCCGCTACGAGTACCTGCGCGCCATCGACAGCCGCTGGCAGGACCACCTGGAGAACCTCAGCGCGCTCCAGGAGGCGGTGCGGCTGCGCGCCTACAGCCAGAAGAATCCGCTCCTGGAGTACAAGCTCGAAGGCTTCCAGATTTTCGACCGCATGCTCGACGAGATTCGCGTCGCCATAGCCGAGAAGATCTTCAAGGTCACCATCCGGCACAGCGAGCGGCAGCCGGCGCGCCGCGGCGCGATGTCGACGGCACGCCACGTGTCGATCGGCCAGTTCGCCGCCGGGGCGGGTGCAGCGCCGGCTCAGAGCGGCAATGGCACGGCACCGAACGGCACCGCCGCGGCCGGCGTCGCGGCTGCCCGGAGCGCCCTCGGGCGGCGCGCCGCCGCGGTGCAGAACGTGACCGGCACCGTGCAGGCGCAGCGCGCCGTGCCCAAGGTGGGGCGCAACGCGCCGTGCCCGTGCGGCAGCGGCAAGAAATACAAGCACTGCCACGGCACCTGACACGGCCGGAACCAGCACGGACGCCGCCGCGGCGCGGTCAGCGCAGTCCGGGAATCAGGTCGGCCGGGTTCAGATGTAGTTGTCCGCGGCGCAATTCGAAGTGCAGGTGGGGACCGGTGGAACGCCCCGTGGAGCCGATCGCGCCGATCGTCTCGCCGCCGCTCACGCCCTCGCCGCGCGCTACGTAAATCCGGCTCAGGTGTGCGTACAGCGAGGAGTAGCCGGCAAAGTGGGCCACAATGATGTACTTGCCGAGCACGCCGTTCGATCCCACCGCCGCTACCCGGCCATCCTGCACCGAGTACACGCGCGTACCGTGCGGCGCGGCGATGTCGACGCCGCGATGCTGCCGCCAGGCCCCGCTGAACGGGTCTTTGCGCGGCCCGAACGGTGAACTGACCCAGCCGGTGCGAGCCGGGCGCCCGAACGCGGTGCCGATCGCCAGGCTCAGTTCCCGTCCGGAATGTTGCACGCCGGGGAAGAACAGCTCCATGGAGGGCGTCAAGTCTTCGCGCGTGATGTCGTTGGTACGCAGCACCGCGTCCGGCAGCACGCCGCGCTCCCGGCACACCTCGTCGAGATCGGTGACCGTCAGGTAGATGCCGTCCTGGTTGGGCACCTTGATCATCTCGCCGATGTCGAGCCGGTGAACGCCCATGCCCGCGGTGCGGTTCAGCGAAGCCACGGTGTCGAGACTCAACCCGAAGCGATGGGCAATGCCGCTCATGGTATCGCCGCGCCGCACCCGGTACTGCTTGATGTCGAGAATCATCGGCGCCACGTCCAGGCCGCCGCCGTGACCGCCGGCAGCGGCCGAAGCGCGTACGGCGGACTGCCCCGCGGCTTCGTTCAGCGCTTCGATGGCAAGGGTCTGCGGCCACTCGCTCGGGTAGTACAGGTACTCCTGCGGATCGTAGAGAGGCGCCGCGGCGGGGCGCGGCAGCGACACCAGAGCCAGCACCAGCGCCGCCGCGACCACCGCTCCGACCGCGGCCCAGGGCGCGCTCGAAGCACTCCTGCGGGGTCGGTTGATGGTTCTTAGTCGAACACTGTGTCCATATCGGTCAGTCCAGATATTCCTGCGGGTCCACGTGCGTTCCATTCAAAAATATCGAAAAATGAAGATGGTTGCCGGTACTATAGCCGGTATTTCCCATCTCGCCAAGTTGTTGTCCTTGGCGAACGCGATCGCCCTGCGAGACATGCGTTCTCGCGAGATGAGCGTACAGGGTCTGGAAGCCGTCCGGGTGGCGCAGGATGACGTAGCGTCCATAATTGCCATTGTAGCCCACCGACGCCACGGCGCCGCTCATCGATGCAACTACCGGCGTGCCCGGCCCGTTTGCGATGTCGACCCCATTGTGAAACTTGCGCAACCCGGTGAACGGATCGTTGCGGAATCCGTACGGCGACGACAGGCGGCCCCGGGCGGGTGCTATGAACAGCCTTCCGAGTACTCGATTGCGTACGTTTTCGCTCAGTCCGACGCCTGGAATCAGCAGAATCTGTCCCGGAGTGATGATCGAGCTCGCCAACTCATTGACGTCGAGGATGGCGTCCAGACTGACTCCGTGGCGTGCCGCTATGCGGCTCAGATTGTCACCGCGGCGCACCACGTATCGAATTCCGGAGTGGCTCGGAATGATCAGCTCCAGGCCGTCCTTCAGATTGCGCTCCCGGCGCAGTTCGTTGAAACTGATTATGGTATCCAGGGTAACGTCGAAGCGCTCCGCGATTGCGCCGAGCGTGTCGCCCGCCGCGGCCTCGTAGCGCCGGAATTGCACGCCGCCGGCGGCGTACACCGCGTCCGCGGCGGCCGCCGTCGACATGCGCTTGCCGCCGGGCGCGCCGAGGCTCAGCAGCGTGTCGATGAGCGCCTCCTGCAGGCGCCCGTCGGGCGGCAGCAACGCGGCCGCCGCGCTCGCCCGGTCGCGCACCGCGGCGCCCGACTGCGCGTAGTACAGCAGCAGCCCGACGGCGGCGGCGCCAACCGCGATCAGCTCAGCAG
>JAPPGB010000175.1 GCA_028821475.1 Spirochaetaceae bacterium | reverse complement strand
AAACGACGCTCGGGCAGGCTGCGCCGAAGAGGCCAGCGGGCTGTAAGGCGCGTGCCGATCGAGTTCCGCTTTCCTGGCCGTCATGATCGAGGCTGTGTGTTCGCTGCCGCGGGAACATCGTCGCCGGCCTGCCGGTCGCGCAACCCACGCTGTACACTCTCCAGGTGGGCGCGCATCTCCTTCGCGGCTGCGGACGCGTCGCCCGCGGCAACAGCCCGCAAGACCCGCCGGTGTGGGACATGTTGGAAGCTCGTATTCCGCAGCTCCTCCCAGTAGAAATTGGTCAATCGGAGCGACGCCTCGAGCAGGGCGACCAGCGGCGACAGCATCATCTCGAATACCGGATTGCCGGTGGCGCGCGCCAGCAGTCGATGGAACTCCAAGTCATACGCCACGCGAGTCTCGGCATCGCCGGGGGCGGCCTGCTCGTGGCGGTCGATGGTCTCCTGCAGCGCCGCCACCATGTCAGGCGTGGCGCGCTCCGCGGCAAGGCGCGCGATCTCCACCTCTACCGCCAGCCGCGCCTCGGTCAGCAGCACGGGCGATGCGGCGCCGCGCCGCAGCGCGATTCGCCAAGCAGCGGCAACGCTGGACGCTGTTTCAGTGGCCACCTGCGTGCGCTTGCCATGGCTGATCTTCACCAGTCCCTGTGACTCCGCCACGCGCAGGGCTTCCCGCAAACTGAAGCGACTGACCCCGAGCTCTGCCGCCAGCTCACGCTCGGCCGGCAACGGGGAACCGGGCTTCATGTTTCCACCCACGATTCGGTCGTGCAGATTGGCGAGGATTCGCGACACGGTGCTGCTCCGGTCGATCGGTGTCCCGTTGATTCCGTCTCTAGCTCGATCCTGCCGCAGCGCCGCGGTCGTCTCGGCATCGGGAATCTTCACCGCGAACGGCAAACCGCGATGCTCGATCACCTGTCCATATAACAGTGTGATCGCCTCGGTTGGCGTCAGGCCAAGCCTCGAGAAGACCTCTTCGGCCTGAGATTTCAACTCCGGTTCAACACGGGCACGGATCATCTCAGTCTTGGCCATCGGGCACCTCCTGCGACGAGGCCGCCACTGTACCACGAACGGGGTACAAGACACCCGCGTGCTCCTCAGGAGCCCCCAGCCCGGCTTCCCGGCCCGGTCGGCCCGTTTGCCCGTTAAGGGGGGTTGACCCGACATGCGTGGTCGTGCTACATCCTACCAGTCTCGATACTGGTAAGATGTGTTCAGTTTCTTGACAACCTTGTCGACAACCGGGATGCCGCGAGAGTGGAACGGGGCCGACTGGAGAGACCGACTCTCGCGCAAGGAGTTAGAGATACATGAAGTTTCGGAAGAGCTATGCGGTCGTGGTGGTTCTGGCCCTGTCGGCCACCGGACTCTGGGCGGCAGCAGCCGGAGAAGACGATTCGGCCGCCACCACCGAGCGAGAGATGATCCGCAACGCCCGCGGCGAGATGCAGGAAAAGCCGCAGTACGGCGGTAGCATCGGCGTGGCAATGGCGCAGGTAAATACGAGCTGGGACCCGGCCACCGTGGGAGGAGGGAGAAACATGGGCTTCCCCGTCTTGGAGCGGTTGGCAATGGGCAACTGGGCGAGCGACCGTGAGACCTGCGCGCGTTTCGTCAACTACTGGTTCCCTCCGGTTGACTGTATCTACGCGCCGATGCTGGCCGAGAGCTGGGAGCAGCCCGACCCCGAGACCATCGTCTTGCGCCTGCGCCAGGGGGTTCGCTGGCATGACATCCCACCGGTGAACGGACGCGAATTCGTCGCCGACGACGTGGTGTACACGTATCGCCGTCACTTCGGCGCCGGTGCAGGCGAGGGATTTCCGGGGATGCAGTGGGTGAGCATCAACGACATCACCTCCGTGGAGGCCCGCGACAGGTACACGGTGGTTTTCAAGAGCCCCCCAAACGTCGATCTGCTGCACGATCTGCTCGTGAATGCCCACCTGCAGGACATCGTTGCCCGTGAGGCGGTCGAGGAGTTCGCGCCCGGCCCAGGCGGCACGCTGGATGATTGGGAAACTCAGATTGGCACCGGTGCATGGATCGCCGGAGAGAGCGTTCAGGGTAGCACCTACAGCTGGGTGCGGAATCCCGACTACTGGGGTACCGACGAGCTGTTCCCGGCGGAGGGTTTTCAGCTGCCCTATGCTGACGGGTACACCATCTTCGAGATCCCGGAGCTCTCTACCGCCATCGCGGCGCTGCGCTCCGGGCAGGTCGACAAGCTCGGCGGCGCGACGGGCTTCCACGAGATGAATCTGGACCAGCAGAAGACCCTGGCTGCGCAGGAACCCGACCTCCTGTTCGCGCCGGTGAGTAGCGGCGGTAACGGGGTCATGTTCCCGTTCAACAAGGAGCCCTGGTACCCCGACATCCGAGTGAGGCAGGCGATGCAGAAGGCAATCAACATCGAGGAGCTCGCCGCGACGTACTACGGGGGTGTGTCGGACCCGATACCGCAGCCGTTTGTGTGGGGTGGCAGCGAGCTGGATGGGTATTCCACCCCATGGAGCCAACGGCCGGAGGCGGTCCGCGAGGGCTACACCTACGACCCGCAGCGCGCGCGAGAACTGTTGGCGGAGGCGGGCTACCCCGACGGCTTCAAGGTCAATCTTCTGACCGGACCGGGAGACAATATCTTCAGCGGCAACCCCGACCTGGCCGTCATCGTCAAGTCCTATTGGGAAGCGATCGGGATCGAGGTGGAGATCGAGCAATTCCCGGACACCGATGCGTTCGCTCAGCGGGTCATACCAAGTGGCGGCGTCGGCGCGCAGGAATACGAGGCGCAGATGTTCTGGACCAATCATCCGTGCTGCCCTGTAGCGGTCCTGGAGTGGATGAAGGCGTCCACGACCTGGAATCCCGGTTGGGTCAACGATCCTGCCCTCGAGCAGGACTTCGTGGAGGTCTACGCAGCGTCGACTCGGGAGGAGCATACGGCGCAGGTGAAGAAGATGAACGACTACGTGTTCGACCAGCAGTGGTTCGTCACCCTCCTGCCAGTCAATACCTTTATCGCCTGGCAGCCCTGGCTCAAGAGCTACAACGGCGAGAATCAGCTAGGAAGAGGTATGGGCGGTGCGGTCTGGGCGCGGGTCTGGGTCGACCAGGATCTGAAGCAATCGATGGGCTTCTGATGCCCGACGGGGCTGGCGGCGCGCGCCGCCGGCCCCATGCTCGTTTCCGCAGATGAGATCCTACCTGGTCCGGCGCCTGCTGCTGCTCATACCCACGCTCTTCATCGTGACGGTCACGACCTTCGCCATGGTTCGTCTGATCCCGGGCGATATCATCGACAAGCTCGTCCTGCAAATGGCCTCCAGCGGTGTCAACCGGGGCAGCGGCGCCACGCCCCACAATATGCGTGAGCGGCTCGAGCGTGAGCTCGGGCTCGATGTGCCGTGGTACGTCCAATACGCGCGCTGGATGGGCGGAGTCGTGCGGGGCGACCTGGGCGTGTCATTCATGGGGAAACGCCCGGTTATCGAGGAGCTCGCCCACAGGGCGCCGGTAACGCTCGAGCTTGCGTTTCTGGCCCTGCTGGTGTCGCTGATCACGGCTCTGCCGGTGGGCATCTACTCGGCGATTCGCCAGGACACCATCGGCGATTACGGCGGCCGCACCGTCGCCATTACCTTCCTCTCTGTCCCGGTGTTCTGGATGGCGACCATGGTGGTGCTCTACCCCTCGCGCTGGTGGGGATGGTCGCCGTCGGTGAGACTGCTGCGGTTCGCAGATGACCCGCTGGGGAATCTGGTTCAGTTCGGCATCCCAGCCTTGATTCTGGGGATGTACCTGTCGGGAATCATCATGCGCATGACGCGCACCATGATGCTGGAGGTCCTGCGTCAGGACTATATCCGCACCGCCTGGTCGAAGGGGCTGAAGGAGCGCGTGGTGGTGGTCAGGCACGCGCTGAAGAACGCGCTGTTGCCGGTACTCACCGTCATCGGCATTCAGTTGCCCTACTTGATCGGCGGCTCGGTCATCATCGAGCAGATCTTCAGCCTCCCCGGTATCGGCCGCTTCATGCTCGAGTCGATCGCCGACCGAGAATACACCGTCGTGTCCGGCATCAACCTGCTGACGGCAACAGCCGCCGTGCTGGTCAACCTCATCATCGACCTGTCGTATGCGTACGCGGACCCGCGCGTTCGCTACACCTAGCCGCGGCTGGTGGTTGCGCAGGTGGCGCCGGTGGCGCCAGAAAGACGCTCACCGCTGTTCGAGTTCCTCTCCAGGCTGAGGCGGGAGAAGCCATTGGGCGCCGTTGCCGGCGCCATCGTCCTGTTGATGCTGCTCATCGGCGTTTTCGCGGACTTCCTGGCTCCCTACGGGATGAACGACCTGAACCTGCCCGACCGGCTGACGCCGCCTTCGGAGAAATACCTCCTGGGTGCCGACCACCTGGGGCGCGACGTGCTGAGCCGGCTCATCTTCGGCGCTCGGACCTCGGTGATCATCGGCTTGTCCGGCGCCGCGGTCAGCGTGGTGGTGGCGGCGCTGATCGGCATGACCGGCTATGTCGGCGGCAAGCTCGACCTGCTTGCACAGCGGGTGGTCGACGCGTGGATGGCGTTCCCGGGCCTGCTGGTGCTCATCACGGTGATGTCCATGCTGGGGCAGGGCGCGCTGCAGGTCATCATCGTCCTGGGGATTCTGGGCGGTATCGGCAATTCTCGGGTAGCCCGAAGTGCCGTCATGGGCATCAAGGAGACGCAGTACATAACGGCGGCCGAGGCGATCGGCTCGCGCGGGAGCCGGACCATCCGCACCCACGTGCTGCCCAACCTGATGGCACCGTTGATCGTCATATTCACCATCAATCTGGGGTGGGTCATCGTCACCGAGGCCGCCCTGGGCTTTCTCGGTCTCGGTCTTCCCCCTGACGTGGCCACCTGGGGGGGTATGCTGAGCTGGGAGGGGCGCCGCTACATGGAGCAGGCCCCGGGCCTGGCGTTCTGGCCCGGGCTTACGCTGAGCGTCGTCGTCTGGGCCATCAACATGTTCGGGGACGCCCTCCGCGACCTGCTCGACCCGAGGCTCAAGGGCGGCGCCGGCCGCTTTGCTGGGTCACGGAAAGCGAAGCGAGCTCTGCGCGGCTGAGGGGCCGGCGGGACGAGCTTCGCCGCTCGCTGCGGAAGCCCCACGTGGAGAGCCAAGCGCTCGCCGAGGCCGGCGAGCGCGAGTGGTTGGCCGGTCTACCTGACGGAGACGGGGACCTGGTTGACCTGGCGAAGGGCCAGGCCGTTCGCTGGATCCCTGGACAGGGCTGGGTCGAGCAAGAGTGTGCGCGACCGCCGGCGGCGCCACGCGCGGTGTTCTCACTGGGTATGGTAGACTGGGCAATTCGGTGGCTTGACACGCAGTAGGTGGCGCGGCATAAATTCGTCTTCGTGGCCATAGTGGCTAGATGCGTTACGGGCTCGCGACTCTGCCGAGACACCGGGGAGCAGTGGTCCCGCCGAGCAAGCGACAGTGGCATCGCGCCGCTGGTCAAGTTCGCCAAGGCGCTCAAGAAGCGACTGCGCGGGATCCTCGCGCACTGCCGCTGGCGTTTGCACAGCAGCGTGATCACCCCCCCCCGTCGGGTAGAGCGCTGGCGCGCGCACCCGTAGGTGGAGGGTTTCCA
>JAPPGB010000174.1 GCA_028821475.1 Spirochaetaceae bacterium | reverse complement strand
CCGCGCCGCCGAGCGCGCCACCCGGGCCCTGCAAAAGCTGGAACGATCCCGCTGAGCAGCAGAGCAGGCGCGGTTGCCGCTCGGAGACTGCGGATGGGCCGGCTCAATCGACTACCAAAGATAGACTTCCCGGCTCGATCCCTCGTTGAAAGGGCGTACCGGACGTCAGCGGCATCAGGCAGGACGGCTGCAATACCGATCCTCGAAGTCCCGCGAGACCCATTGGTTCAGATGTCTCACTGGCGGTATGATGGGTTCTGCCATGTCGGATCAGTTCACCGTTCGGCTTCACGTTGAGCGGGTCGAGAACGGCAACTACCTGGCTACCTCCCAGGAGCTTCCGGGTCTGGTCGCCCAGGGAAGGACCGTTCAAGAAACAGTCGAGATCGCCCAGGATGTTGCGCGGAGGCTGTTGGAGTCGTATCGAGAACACGATGATCCTATTCCCGATGGGTTGCGCAGGATGGGCAGTTCGGTCGACCTCGACGTTGCCGTGTCTGCCTGAGTGGGGAGGCTCGCCGGGTACTCGTACCGAGACATCACCAAGCGATTGGGGGAACGCGGGTTTGTGTTCGATCGCACTGCAAAAGGAAGCCATGAGATCTGGTGGAACCCCGTGTCGAGAGCCCGGACAACCATTCCCAATCACCCCGGCGATGTACCGGAAGGAACTTTGAGAGCGATTCTCAGGCAAGCGGGCATCCGGCCGGACGAGTTTCTTGAGACATGACCTTGGAGGCGCTGCCGGCAACTACCACTGGTACAAAGATGGCGGCGTATGGCTTGGCGAAGTAACGGCGCGTGGTCCCCAGCGCTCGGACGCTGCTGCGCCACGTGTGGCCCAACATCACGGCGCCGATCCGATGCGCTGATGGAAGCAGAATCACTGCCAGATCATACCGGGGCAAGTGTTGCTGGCGCTGCATCATCAGCCCGATTGACCGCCACATGACTGGTCATGTATCCTGGTCACATTATGACAATGATCAATGCATCGGAATTCAAGGCCCGCTGCCTGGCGCTGCTCGACCACGTGAACTCGACCCGCGAGCCGATCACGATTCTGAAACGGGGGCGCCCGGTGGCGCAGTTGACGCCGCCGCTGTTACCGGAACAGGGATACCCCCAGGATGAACTGCGCGGCAGCGTCCAGGTGCTTGGTGACATCGAGTCGCCGGTGCTGCCTGCGTCCGCGTGGGAAGCCGAGTCAGGCCAAGTGTGAAGGCGCTCCTCGACACCCACATCCTGGTGCGCTGGGTGTCACATCCGGACGACCTGAGCGCGGCGCAACGCCATGCGGTGGAGTTGGCAAGCGCCGCACGGCCACTGCTGGTGGCGTCGATCAGTCTGTGGGAGATCGCCACGCTGGTGAGTCTCGGGCGGTTGCGCCTGGACCGGCCGCTACGCCTCTGGCTGGAGCGAGCGGTGGCGGCTCCGCTGGTGCGCGTAGTGGAACTTTCTCCATCCATCGCGTCCGAGGTGGCGGCGCTGCCTGACTCGTTTCACCGCGACCCGGCCGACCGGATCATCGTCGCGAGCGCGCACGTACACGGCGCCGCCCTGCTCACCAACGACCGCCGCATCCGGGACGCCGCGCTGGTCACCACCATCTGAAGCGCGGTACCCGGGTTGAAGCGACGCTCGCAGGTCCGGTGCGCACCACCTCCGGGCTGGTGCAGCAGCAGGCGATGTTTGCCAGAATCCGGGATGCGCGACCTCTGACCGCTTGCAGCCGCAGGGTTGCCCGGTCGTTGTAGACTGAACCCGCCACCAACCCGCCAAACGCGTACTTGACGGTGGCCGGGCGTGTGGTAGAATGATGGCTCCGAGATGAGCACAAGCGCGGATGAAGCGCGATCACACAGCCCGCCGCAGCCGTCCGTTCGCTGCAAGCGCCAGCGCTCCGTCCTGCTCCGTCCTGCTCCGCAACAAACCAAGCACTCGGTAACTGACCGCTCACTCCGCTCACCACACCACTCTGCCGCCGCCGTCCGCGCCGCCGACGACCTGACGGCTCCCGTCCATATCCACACCCATCGCACCACGCTCATCCGAGGTGGCGCTCGCGGCGCCTTTGGGTGCGACGACTACCAGGACCATGCGAGAAGGCCGGAGTTTCCGGCCCAAGACCACGGGTACCGGGACGCAGTCCCGATCCCGAAACGAGGAGGAGTTACGTTATGACTCCAAGACTCATGTTGCCGGCGCTGGCGTTCGCGCTGGTGGCTACCGTTACGTTCGCCAGCCCCGCCGGCGAAGACGACGCCGCGGGCGCCACGATCGAGAAGGAGATGGTGCTTGACCCGAGCACCGGCGAGATGATCACCGCGCCCGAGTATGGCGGCACGATCAGAGCGGTCGCGAACTTCAAGAACGAGGGGCTCGACCCCTATTACCGCTACACGGCGGGATTCTGGATCGGGCTGGTCAACGAGAAATTGGGCCGCGGCGACTGGGCAATCGACCGGAGCGTGGTCGGCTATAACACGACATTCCTGCCCCTCGAAGCCCTCACCGGACTACTGGCCGAGAGCTGGGAGAATCCGGATCCTCTCACCTACGTATTCAAGATCCGCGACGGCGTGTTCTGGCACGACAAGGCGCCGGTGAACGGCCGGCAGCTTACGGCGCACGATGTCGCCTACAGTTTCGACCGGATCCTTGGCTTGGATGGCCACGAGCCGACCCCGGATGTCGCGGGGGGCGCAGATCTTTTAAAGATCTCTTTTGATGCGGTTACCGCTACCGACGATTTCACCGTGGAGTTCAAGCTGAAAGAGCCCAGTCTCCTCGCCCTCGGCAGCATACTCAGGGATGCGCCAACGATCATCGTCGCCCGCGAGGTGGTCGACCAATTCGGGGACATCCAAGACTGGCGCAACGTGACCGGAACGGGGCCCTACCAGCTGACCGACGTGCTGGAGGGCAGCTCCTGGACCTACACCAAGGTCGACGATTACTGGGGTTTCGACCCGAAATATCCGGAATACCAGTTGCCCTACGCGGACAGGGTCGAGTTCCTCATCGTCAACGACCCGGCGGCCATCACCTCACTGATGCGCTCCGGACAGGCGGATTTCACTGGGTTCGGGCTCGGCTCACATCTGAGCAGTGTAGATGCGGCGGTGAGTCTGCAGGAGACCAACCCCAACCTGGTGCTCCACCCCTTTGCCTATCGGTCGGAAACGGCGTTCAATTTCGACAACCAGAAGGAGCCCTGGAGCGACATCCGCGTGCGCCAGGCCCTCAGCATGGCCATCGACCAGGAGTCCATCGCCGAGAACTACATGCAGGGTTGGGGCGACCCGAGCCCGGTGGGCGGGGTTGGCAAAGCGGTGCTCGGGTATTTCATGCCGTATGAGGAGTGGCCCGAGGACGTCAAGCAGTACTATCGGTATGACCCCGAAGCGGCCGAGAATTTGCTCGACGAGGCCGGCTATCCGCGCGGCGCGGACGGTGTTCGCTTCAAGACCATCTATGAGCACTACGAGTTCACCGACTTAGGCTACTACCAGATCGCCATGGATTACCTCAGGCAGATCGGCATCGACGTCGAGATCCAGGAGGTTACTCGCGCAGAATTTGTCGACAAGGCCCTGAATCATACCTACCTTGGCCTGCGAAATGAGGTATGGGCAGCCGAGTATCCCAGTGCCCCGGGCGCGATCGCGGCATACTGGACGAACAACGGCTGGCGTCCCTCGAACGTCAGCGACCCCGAATTCGACGAGTACTACGAGAACGCGCTGGCCGCTACCACCATAGAGGAGCAGAAGGAGTGGGTGCGGAAGGCCGACATGCGGGTGATTGAGCAGCTGTGGACTATCAGGGGGCCGATTGCTCCCCTGTTCGGTGCGACCCAGCCGTGGATCAAGGGCTACAACGGAGAAGGCGATCTCGGCTCAATGAACCGCACTGACCTCTTCCAGTACCTGTGGATCGACCAGGATCTGAAGCGGGAGCTTGGCGGCTGATTCAGCAAGGGGCCCGGGTGAGGGCGGGCTCCTTGAGTTACTTGACCCGAAGAGGCGAGCTGGGGTCGTGCGCGTTCGACGTCCGTGCCGTCCTCGAGACATGGCATCTGAGTCGAGATGAGAGCGTACGTCATTTCGCCGCATCCTGCTGCGCGGCGATCTGGGCACGCCGCTGCTGCGGCCGGAGCCGGTGGGCGAGCTGATCGCCGGCCGGCTGCCGACCACCATCGAGCTGGGCGTGGTGGCGCTGATCGTGGGCGTGCTGATCGGGGTGCCGATCGGCATCTACTCGGCGGTGCGGCAGGAGACGGTCAGATAGGCGTCCAGATTCAGGACAGTCCCTTGTATCGCCGGACGTTGAGCGCCTTCCATTCAAGCAGCGGTTGGGCCTGAATGCGTTCTTGGAGCGGGCTGTCCGAGGTCAGAATGGTCGCGTCGATTTCGCCTTTCTCCAGAAGCAGATCGAGGAACGCGCGCTCAGCATGATTGAAGGGCAACACTGCTGACAGCCCGCGGCGGCACTCTTCCACCAGGGTCTCTCCATAGCTCGCCGCCTCCTCCGGCCCTCCAATTGCACCGATGTGGAGCGACGGCACCAACTGGTTGACCAGCTCCGCAACGTCGACGTCCACGTCCGCTACCGATACCGTGCGCCAGTCCTTTCGGTGCATTGCGCCATGGACCACGAAGGCGATTCTGAGCCGCTCACGGTCGAGACCGTCCATGGAGAAGATCAATCTGCTGTCGAACAGATCCCTCGCTTTGCGGCGCGCCAACAACGCCGAGAGCTTGCCTGCCGCGAGTTCGTGAAGGTCCACCACGGGAATAGCGGTGGCGCGCCAACTTCCCAGCGAGCGCGAGTCCATGACGGGAACCGGCCACAAGGGCGCGCGGTACATGAAATTGACATCCACATCGAGTCTGGCGTTCTGCCCGGACGCGCTTGAATAGTGGAGCGACCACTTCCCGCCGGCGTGTTCGTCCGGCATCCGCCGAACCGCAAGATCCTCTCGACCAAACACGGCCTGGATCGCCTGTTCGATCTTGGGACGCTCTTCCAGCATGGCGTCGCGACTCCGGGCGCCCACGTAGTTCAGATCGATGTCGACCGACAGTCTCGGGACCTCGAAGATGAACAGGTTCAGAGCCGTGCCACCCTTGAGGGCCAGCTTCCCCTTGAGTCCGGGGTGATCGCGAAGTGCGTCGAGCACGGCCAGCAGCCGGGCTGCCTTTTCCAGCATGTCGGCCCTGAATCCGGTCGCCTCGGCTTCGGCGGCCAGCTTCTCCGGGGAGATTCTCACAAGACCGCGCCCCACGACCGTTCGAGCACGTCTTTCGGAACCACCAGGTTCCAGTCGGCCACCAGGCATGGGGTCCCTCCGGCACGATCCAGATAGTGGGGTTGCCGGGGACGCCGGTCCCGAAGGGGCCCCAGATGACGCTCTTCCACCATCAGGGCTTCGCGGTGCTGGTCGAAGAACAATCCAACCTTCGCCGCCGTGGTCGCGTTGCCCAGCAGGAGCGCGTACTCCACGACCTGATCGACGTTGAAGAATTCAACTGATTCCAACGAGCGCCAGATTTCCTCCCAGCCTCCCGAGAGGTCCGGGCGATGCAGGACGTCCACCAGCGTCCGTTCCAGACTTGTGACGCGTACCGCCACACCCGCGATCTCGGAGGTCGATACACCGAAGTGCTTGGTCCCGGAGCGGAGAAGCGCCTCGGGAAACTTGGCTCCCCGGAAGACCTGAGAGCGGAACGTGAGCGGCCCCACCGGGCGGGACGCGGAGTAGATCAGGTGACTCCAGACCGAGTAGGCTCGGCCATGGAACTCGAGCGCCGTGTGATGCGACAGGACCGCATCCGGCGTGAGCTTGGCGGCCAACAGATAGGGATCGACGGGGTAGGCACCGGGGTCGGCCCCTGGCGGGATGACGGCATACAGCCCGCGCCGTACCCGAACGACTCGACCGGTTTTGGTGTAGTAGGCCAACAGCGCTTCCTGCCCCCGCGTCCCGACCTCGCCTCGGGAGGTGAGATGGGCGGCCAACTCTGCTCCGGTGAAAACCGGATGCCGGCGGAAGAACGGTTCATGTTTCACGATGGGCATGATTGACTTCCTGTCACGTTTTCCAGGTCTTGTTATGGGATAGCCGATTCATCGTCCATCAGTCGGTTGGACGGGTAGCTGACGATCAAGCACGTAATCCATAACTATAATATGGTTTTATAGTTAGAGTTTCAAGTCACGGCGTCCCTTGGGTGCGACATCTACGAGGACCATTCCAGAAGGCCGGAGTTTCCGGCCCAAGACCACGGGTACGGGGACGCAGTACCGCTCCCGAAAACGCACGGCGACCTCTTGGATTGGCGCAACCTGGTTGGCACCGGCCCCTATGAGCTGGTCGACTGGGTCGAGGGCAGCTCCCTGAGCTACACCAAGAACCCCAACTACTGGGCGTTCGACGAGAAGTACCCGGACAATCGCCTGCCCTATATCGACGAGATCGTGTGGTTGGTGATGCCCGAGGAGTCGACGCGTTTGGCAGCATTCCGGTCGGGCCAGATCGACTACTTGGGTGGGCGTCAGCATGCTTCCGCTCGGTCGCGGTCAGCCTGGGTTGACCACGGCGGGCCCTAGCCGTTCAATCATGATCATGGGTGCCGCGCACCGCTATTCCGATTCCGAGCTCGAGTCCATGTTGCAGGACATCGAGTCCGACTTGGTCGAGCGCAAGGAGTCTCTGCGCGGAGACGCCCCGACCGGCATCCGGGAGGCGGTGTGCGCGTTCGCCAACGACCTCCCCGACCACCAACGTCCCGGTGTCGTGTTCGTGGGGGCGGATGACGCCGGCAAGCCCACCGGTCTGCCGATCACCGACGCACTCCTGCGCCGGCTTGCCGACATCAAGACCGACGGCAACATCGTGCCACCGCCCACGCTGACGGTCGGCAAACGTCTCCTGGCAGGACGCGAGGTCGCGGTCGTTTCGGTGCAACCCGCCGACTCGCCGCCGGTCCGTTATCGGGGACGCACCTGGATTCGCGTGGGGCCGCGGCGAGCCGTGGCGAGCTTGCAGGACGAGCGCGTCCTGAACGAGAAGCGCCGCCATCGCGAGAGCTCGTTCGACGCCCATCCGGCCCCCGGAGCGCGGCTCGCCGACCTGGACCTGCGCTACTTCGAGGAGCGATACCTGCCGCGGGCGATCGACGCGGCCACGTTGGAGCAGAATGACCGCAGCACCATTGAGCGGCTCGCGGCCATGAAGATGCTCGCTTCGGCCGACGACCCGAGACCCACGATCTGCGGGATACTGATCCTGGGGAAGCACCCGCGTGACTACCTTCCGGGAGCCTACGTTCAGTTCCTGCGCATCGCCGGTACCGCGCTCGACTGCCCGATCGTGGATGAACGGCTGTTCGATGGCCCGCTCGGATCGCTGATCGGAGGCCTCGAAGACAAGCTCGACTCGCACAACCGTACGGCCGTCGACGTTACCTCCGGTACCCTGGAGATCCGGTCGTCCACCCACGCCCTCGGGGCGCTTCGGCAACTCGTGCGCAACGCGGCGATGCACCGCAGCTACGAGGGTACGAACAGCCCGATTCACGTGTACTGGTACGACGACCGGATAGAAATCAACAGTCCGGGAGGTCCTTACGGAGAGGTGTCGGCGGAGAATTTCGGACAGCCGGGTTTCGTGGCGTACCGCAACCCGCTGCTGGCGGAGGCGATGCGGGTTCTCGACCTGGTGCAGAGGTGGGGAGCGGGACTGCCCATCGCCCGTCGCGAGCTGCGCGCCAACGAGCAGCCGGACCCGCTGTTCAACGTCACCCCGCAACGCGTCTTCTGCACCGTGCAGGCCCGCGCTACGGGCGCTCGATGCTGAGTCGTGGTATGCTGTGGGGGAATGGAGGATAGCCCATGGCCAGCCCGCCGGTCGCTCCCGCCAAGGCTCACTACCCCTCATCCGACGGCAAGCCGATGGCGGAAAGCGACTTCCAACGCACCCCGCTGACCTACGCCGTGGAGCGGCTGCGGCAACACTTTCGCAGCCGCCGGGACGTGTACGTGTCGGGCAACCTGCTGCTGTACTACCAGGAGGGCAATCCGCGGGCGGTAGTGGCGCCGGACGTGTTCGTGGTGCTGGGGGTGTCCGGCGCCGACCGTTCCATCTACCGGCTGTGGGAGGAGCCCAAGGGGCCGGACTTCGTGCTGGAGATTACCTCGCGCACGACGTACCGCGAAGACCAGGGGCGCAAGCGCGAGTTGTACCGATCGCTGGGCGTGCCGGAGTACTGGCAATACGACCCGACACGCGACTACCTGGAGCCGCCGCTGCAGGGGCTGGAGTTGAGAGCGGGAAAGTATCGGCGGCTGCCCGGGAGGGAGCTGGCGGATGGCACGCTGGCGCTGGCGAGCGGGGTACTGGGGCTGGAGCTGCGGCTGACGGAGCGCGGGCTGCGGTTCCACGATCCGGAGACCGGGCAGGACCTGCCCAACCTTGCGGAAACCGACGAGGCGCGGCGGCGCGAGAGCCAGGCGCGGAGGCGCGAGAGCCAGGCGCGGCAAGCGGCGGAGACGCGCTTGGCGCGGGAAGCGGCGGCCCGCGCAGCTGCGGAAGCGCGAGTGGCTGAGTTGGAGGCTTTGCTGCGCCGGGAGCGTGGCGGCGATTCTGATCAGTCTGATCAGTAGGACCACTTTCGCGGACACGAATCGGCGCGCCGAGGTGGCGGCGCTGCCTGACTCGTTTCACCGGGCGAGGGCGGCGTCCCGGATGCGGCGGTCGTTGTCGCGGAGGCGTCCTTGAGCTTCCTGGGGTTCGGGCTGCCGCCGGACGTGCCGAGCTGGGGCACGATGCTGAGCCGAGAGGGACGCCAGTACATGGAGATGGCGCCGCGGCTGGCGATGTGGCCGGGGGTGGCGCTGACGCTGGTGGTGTACTGCCTGAACATGGTAGGCGACGCGCTGCGCGACCTGCTGGACCCGCGCCTGCGCGGCGGCGGCGGGGTGGCCGGCGGAGTAGGCGCCCGCGCCGCCGAGCGCGCCACCCGGGCCCTGCAGAAGCTGGAACGAACCCGTTGAGCATGCCTTGGTTGTCCCCGGAGTGGGACGGCGGTGACGGCGCCGGCAGGCTTGTCGCTGCCCGTTGGCAGATGGTAACTTGTTCGTTACCTGCCGTCGATGATCGAAATCAGGGAATACATCGACACCAAAGGTCGCAGCCCGTACGCGCGTTGGTTCAACCGGCTGAACGCACCAGCCGCGGCCAAGGTGGCGACCGCTCTGGTGCGGATGGATCAGGGCAACCTCTCCAACGTCAAGGGTGTGGGCTCGGGAGTCTTTGAATCCCGGATAGACTTCGGTCCCGGCTACCGGGTCTATTTCGGTAAGGATGGAAATGCCGTGATCATCCTGTTGGGTGGTGGAACCAAGAAGCGTCAGCAGCAGGCAATCGAAACCGCCAAGGATCTCTGGCGGGACTACAAGCGGCGCAAGCAGCGGGAGAGGTGAGACTAATGTCCCTGACACGAGACTTCAAGGAAACAATTCAGGCACGCATGGAGAGCGATCCAGCTTTCCGGGAGGAGCTGCTCAAAGAGGGGGTCGATTGCCTGCTTTCCGGCGATGTGGATACGGGCAAGGCCGTGCTCCGCGACTACATCAATGCAACGATCGGCTTTCAGGAACTTGGCGGGTTGACCGACAAATCGCCCAAGAGCCTGATGCGGATGTTGGGACCCAACGGCAATCCGCAGGCCCGCAACCTGTTCGAGATCATCGGCTGCCTTCAGAAACGCGAAGGGCTTCACCTCAGAGTCCATGCGGTCCGCTAGCCTTCCCCCGCGGGCTTGACGGTGGCCGGGCGTTCGAGGCGGCGCGTGCCATCGGCAGCCCGTTGCCGCTTGCAGTTGGCAGTGTGCATCGCTGCGTGCCGAGCCGGGGCACGATGCTGAGCCGGGAGGGGCGGCAGTACATGGAGAATGGCGCCGCGGCTGGCGATGTGGCCGGGGGTGGCGCTGACGCTGGTGGTGTACTGCCTGAACATGGTAGGCGACGCGCTGCGCGACCTGCTCGACCCGCGCCTGCGCGGCGGCGGCGGGGTGGCCGGCGGGGTAGGCGCCCGCGCCGCCGAGCGCGCTACCCGTGCCCTGCAGAAGCTGGAACGATCCCGCTGAGCCCGCCTGCCGGGGAATCTGACTGTCGCGGGCTCACCGGTTGATTGCGGATCGATGGTCCTTGGACGATGGGTGGGCAAGGCCGCGTGTTGTGGTGCATCGTAGGGGCAATGAAGCTCTCCCTTGATCACATCCACATCCAGAGCAGCGACCCGGAGGCGACCAAGGCATTCCTGGCCAAGATGTTCGACGCCACCGACGAGTGGGTCATCGACTTCGGCGCGGTGGTCATCACCCGCATGCACTTGGCCGGCAGCCACATCAATATCTTTCACCGGGCGCCGACCACGGCGGGACCGGACCCGATGGACGCGGCGATCCATCACTTCGCGATGGCCACGGACGACTTCGAAGCGGCGGTGGCGCAACTGCGCGAACGCGGCGCCAACATCGTGGACGGCCCGCGCAAGATGAAGAACATGGATGTCGTGTTCGTCTCGGGGCCGGACAACCTGCTGATCGAAGTGCTGCACGGCACTCCGTAGCGGCGAGCTGCTGCTACTCGCTAGACGCTGGAGGCAACCGAACCGTCGCTGCGCAGCAGCGGTTGTTGAGACAGGCGCACCGGGCCGACGGACTCCTGCTGTGCCTGCACAAGCGTTTCATCGTCCAGTTCAATTCCCAGGCCGGGCATCTCGGGCACCGGGAGAAAACCGCCGTCCCGCTTGAGGTCGGTCCGGTACACGGCACTCTCCGGCGATTCATCATACTTGGAGTACTCCTGGGTAACGAAGTTGGGAATGCACGTATCCAGGTGGACCGAGGCTGCGGTCAGCACCGGTCCGAGGAAGTTGTGAGTCACCACGGCGCAGTGGTACGACTCGGCGATGGCGGCGATCTTCTTGCAGTGGGTCAAGCCGCCCGCCAAGCCGACGTCCGGGCGCACGTACTGCGGTCCGCCGCACGCAAGAAGCTCCCGAAACTCCCAGATCGAGTGCAGTCGTTCGCCGTTCGCCACTGGTATGGAGATGCGGCGCGCCACCTCCGCCTGCGACACGATGCTGTCGATCTGGATCGGATCCTCGTAGAACAGCGGGCGGAATTCCGCCAGGGCGTCGGCCAATGGCACCGCGACCAGCGGCGTGAGCTTGCGGTGTATTTCGACGATCAGGTCTACATCGTCACCCACCGCCTCCCTGGCCGCGGCCACCGTCTCGCAAACCGATGAGATCTGCCGCGCGTGGGACATGTTCTGATACCCAGCGGGGAGTGGATCGAACTTCAGCGCGGTGAATCCCTCCTCGGCGGCGGCCCGCGCTTGGGTGGCGACTTGGTCCGGGGTCTCGGCTCCCTCCATCAGCAGAAACAGCCGGATTCGTTCCCGGCACTTGCCTCCCATCAATTCCCAGACCGGGGCCCCGAAGTGCTTGCCCTTGATATCCCAGAGGGCGATGTCCACCGCGCTGACCGCCCCGGAGAGCGCCGAGCCCCGGAACGGCCCGGTACGGTAGTTCGCCTGCCAATGGTGCTCGATACGGAACGGATCCTGCCCCACCAGGTATGATCCGAACCGCTCCACGATCTGCTGCACTGCCTCCGGATAGCCCCAGCAGGCGGTCTGCCCCAGCCCGGTCAACCCGGATTCGGTCTGGATTCGCACCAGGTATGTGCCGCCAATCCGAATGGATTCGACCTGTTCGATCTTCGTTGCCACTGTCCGTTGGCTCCACCGGGTCAGCTGACCGCCGGCACCACCGCCTCGCCGCGGGTCTGCGTGCGCCACATGAAGCGCGTCGCGTCGTCCGCCATCGGGTGGCGCATGTGCAGCAGCATGCGGTTGTCCCATACCACCACCTGTCCGACCCGCCACCGGTGCCGATAGCAGAAGTGCGGCTGGGTGGCGTGGCGCCACAGCTCGTTCAGCAGTTGCTCGCTGTCGTCGAACTCCATGCCTACCACGTACGCGTTGGTGCGGCGGCCGAGAAACAGCGCCTCCTGTCCGGTCTCCGGCACCACGCGGATCACCGGGTGGGGGTGGCCGATCGCGTCGATGGGGGATGCCGGCACCGTCATGCCGGGCCGCAGGACCCCGGAGCTGCCGTAGGTGGAGTCGTGCTTGATCTCGCGTCCGACTACCCGCTCACGGAGCGCCGGCGGCAGGTCCCGCGCCGCCATCGTCTGGCTGCAGAAACCGGTGTCCCCGCCCTCGTCCGGCACCACGCGGGCATGCAGCAGGCTGAACGTGGGCGGCACCTCGATGTACGACATGTCGGTGTGCCACTCCCACTCGCCGTAGAACTTGCCGTCGACCCGTTTCTCCTCCAGGCTGGCAGGATCGAGGTTGCCGATGTACGCCATGTAGGGATCGTCGCCGCGGGCGCGCAGCGCTGCCGCCTGCTGTTCCACGCTGCGCTGTTCCTGTCCCGCCCCCACACCCTTGCCGATCCCGACGATCTTGCCGGGGGCGAACTCATTGTCGCCGAACACGGCGGTGAGGGCATGCAGCTCGTCCGCTTCGAGCAGCCGTTCGAAAGAGAAGCAGATCAGCCCCTGACCCGCGCGATGGGCATCCAGTATCTGCTTCCGTTGCGACGCCGTCAGGTTGCCCGGATCGCCGCCGGCGATCTCGACACCGAATGGCGCCCCGGGGAGCGGGCGTACTTTCAGTGGCACGGTCATGGCGGCGATTCTACTTCCGTCGCGTCCCGATGTCACGGCCGCTCGCTTGCCGGCGTCCGTGTCACGCTGACCGCCGCGGTGTAGACTGCGGGTTGCCGCAGGAACGGTGGCTGGAGGAACGATGGACACGACGCGGGTGGCATGCGGGCAGTTCGAGGCGCGCGCCGCCGACAAGGACTACAACCTGGATCGGATGAGCGGCCAGATCGGCGAGGCGGCGGCCGCCGGGTGCGCGGTGATCGTGCTCCCGGAGCTGATCGTGAGCGGCTACCTCGCCGCCGAGCGGATCCCCGGGCAGGCGGAGCCGGTCACCGGGCCGTCCGTGCGCCGTATGCGGGAGGCGGCCGCATCGTCCGGCATCGCGGTCGTGTTCGGCATGGCGGAGGCCGCGGACGACGGGCGGCTGTACGACAGCCTGGTGGTGGTGGGCGCTGATGGAACGGTGGCGTCCGTGTACCGCAAGCTGCACCTGTTCGGGGCCGAGACCTCGTGGGCGTCGGCGGGCCACGAAGTGCCGGTGTTCGACCTCGGCGGCGTGGCCGCTACCGGCTGGATCTGCTTCGATACGCGTTTCCCGGAGCAGGCTCGGTGCGCCGCGGCGTGCGGCGCCGAACTGGCGCTGGTGCCCACCGCCTGGCTGGGCCCGCCGGCGGAGTGGGAACTGGCGCTGCGGGCGCGCGCCATGGACAATAGCATGTTCGCCGCCGGCGCCGACATCGTCAGCTTCGCCGACGGGCTGCGCTGCCGCGGCAACAGCATGATCGTGGGGCCGCACGGCGAAGTGCTCGCCCGCGCCGAGCCGGACAGCGACGCGGTGATCTGGGCCGATCTCGATCCGGCCGCGGTCGCCCACCAGCACCAGCGGCTGGCGCTGCTCGCCAATCGCCGCGACGACCTGTTCGGTTCGTGCACGTGCGCGCCGGCCACGGAGTCGTGCTGTGCGCCCACCCCGTACGCCGCCGGTGCCGGCATCCCCGCCGGCGCCCCCGGCGCCCCTGCACAGGTGCCTGCCGCCGCTCATCTCTGATAGGATGCCGCCCATGAGTCGCAAGATAAGAATGGGCATGGTCGGCGGTGGGCGCGACGCCTTCATCGGCGCCGTGCACCGCATGGCGGCGGCGCTCGACGGGCACATCGAGCTGGTGTGCGGGGCGTTCAGCAGCGACCCCGAGCGCTCGCGTGCCTCCGGCGCCGACCTCTACCTGCCGCCGAACCGCGTATACGGCGATTTCCACGAGATGATGGCGGCGGAGGCGAAGCTGCCGGCGGACGAGCGCATGGACTTCGTGTCGATCGTCACCCCCAACAACGTCCACTTCCCGGTCGCCAAGGCGGCGCTGGAGGCGGGCTTTCACGTGATAAGCGACAAGCCGATGACGTTCGACCTGGCGGAGGCGAAGGAGCTGGCGGCGCTGGTGGAGCGCACCGGGCTGCAGTTCGGCCTGACCCACAACTACACCGGCTACCCGATGGTCAAGGAGGCGCGCCACCTGGTGCGCGGCGGCGCCATCGGCGCGGTACGCAAGGTGGTGGTGGAGTATCCGCAGGGCTGGCTGGCGTCGCTGATCGAGGCCGAGGGACAGAAGCAGGCGAGCTGGCGCACCGATCCGGCGCGCGCCGGCGCCAGTTCCTGCATCGGCGACATCGGCACCCACGGCGAGAACCTGATGGAGTACATCACCGGCCTCAAGATCGCATCGCTGTGCGCCGACCTCACCACCATGGTCGAAGGCCGCCAGCTCGAGGACGACGGCAACGTGCTGGTGCGCCTCGACAACGGCGCCCGCGGCGTGCTCTACGCCAGCCAGATTTCCGCCGGCGAGGAGAATCCGCTCACCATCCGCATCTACGGCGAGCTGGCCGGGCTGGAGTGGCGCCAGGAAGAGCCCAACACCCTGATCGTGAAGTGGGCGGACCGCCACCGCGAGGTGCGCCGCACCGGTGTCGGCGAGTTGTGCGAGGCGAGCACCGCCCACACCCGCCTGCCGCCCGGGCACCCGGAGGGGTTCGTCGAGGCGTTCGCCAACCTGTACCGCAACTACGCGCTGGCGCTGCAGGCGCGCCTGGCCGGCGAGCAGCCGGCCGCGGATCTGGACTTCCCGACCGTGCATGACGGAGTGCGCGGCATGGCCTTCATATCGGCCTGCGTCGCCAGCTCCGCCAGCGAGCAAAAATGGACCAACCTGGAGGCTTGAAGCAGATGGCACGAGAAGTAACGTTGTTCACCGGCCAGTGGGCCGACCTGCCGCTTGAGGAGCTGGCCGCCAAGGCGTCCGCCTGGGGCTTCGACGGCCTGGAGCTGGCCTGCTGGGGCGATCACTTCGAGGTCGACAAGGCGCTCGCCGACGACGGCTACCTGGCCGACAAGAGGGAGTTGCTCGATCGCCACGGACTGAAGTGTTACGTGGTCAGCAACCACCTGGTGGGGCAGTGCGTGTGCGACTCCCCGATCGACGCCCGCCACCAGGGCATCCTGCCGCCCGAGATCTGGGGCGACGGCGACCCCGAGGGCGTACGGCAGCGCGCCGCCGAACGCATGAAGGACACCGCCCGCGCGGCGGCCAAGTTCGGCGTGACCACCGTGGCGGGCTTCACCGGGTCGAAGATCTGGTATGCGCTGGCCGGGTTTCCTCCCGCGGTCGAGGGCATGATCGATGCCGGCTACCAGGACTTCGCCGACCGCTGGAACCCGATCCTGGACGTGTACGACCAGGAGGGGGTGAGGTTCGGTCTCGAGGTGCACCCGTCGGAGATCGCCTACGACTACTGGACCACCAGGCGCACCCTGGACGCGGTCGACAACCGGCCGGCGTTCGGCATCAACTTCGATCCCAGCCACCTGGTGTGGCAGGCGGTCGATCCCGAGCAGTTCGTGCTCGATTTCGCCGACCGCATCTACCACGCCCACGTCAAGGAGTCGCAGCGCAACCACAACGGGCGCAACGGCGCGCTGGCCTCCCACCTGGAGTTCGGCAACATGCGGCGCGGCTGGGACTTCGTGTCGCCGGGCCGCGGCGAGGTGCCGTTCGAGCGCGTGTTCCGCGCCCTGAACGCGATCGGCTACCAGGGGCCGCTGTCGATCGAGTGGGAGGACAGCGGCATGGACCGCGAGCAGGGCGCCCCCGAGGCGTTGGCCTTCGTGCGCCGCACCGACCTGTCCGCCTCCGAGATCGCCTTCGACGCCGCCTTCACGCAGGGCGAGTAGCGGCGTCGAGCAAGCCCCCGGCAGGCCCGCCGGCGCCTCCGGGCTCGGCGCCGCCGCCGTAGCCTGCGGTGAGCGCGTTGCGCGTCGCACCCGGTTTCGCGCGCGGCGCGTACCCTCCTACCGACTCTCTACTCGGGGAGCATGACCACGCGTACGTAGCGGTCCGGCGTCAGGTAGCGGCGCGCGGCGTTGACCAGGTGATCGGCGTCCAGGGCGTCCAGGCGTTCCGGGAAGCGGGCGACTTCGGCCAGCGGCTCGTTGTTGCGCACCGCGCCGAGCATCTGTTCGAGCCAGAAGCGGTTGTGCACGAGCCGCTCTTCCCGGTCCGCGCGCAACGCCTCCTTGGCTTCTGCGAGCGCTTCCTCCAGGTATTGCCGCTCGCCGCCGCGGCGCAGCCACGCTATCTCGGCGAGCACCGCGTCGCGGGCATCGTCGGCGCGCGCTGGATCGCTGTCGAAACCGACGATCAACCGATACTCCGGGTCGGGAATGAGTTGTGAGTCGCTGCCGACCCCGATGCCGGAGGCGCCCGCCACCTGGTCCGGCAGCCGCTCGCGCAGACGCCGTTCCAGCACCTCGCCGAGGGTGGCCAGCGTCAGGGCTTCGTGGCGGGTCCATTGTATGCCGCCGGCGAACACCAGGCGCGTAGTGCTGCGTCCCGCGGCGCCGCCTCGAATGGTGCGCTCCTCGATGCCCGGCGGCGGGTCGATGCCGACGTCCTGCCACCGCTCTTCGCGCGTCCCGGCAGGCAGCGCGGCGAGATAGCTCTCGGCAAGGTCGCGCAGCACCTGCCAGTCGAACGCACCGACGAACAGGAACGTGAAGTCGCTGAAGTCGGCGAACCGGTCGGCGTACACCCGCACGGAGCGCTCCAGGTCGAGCTCCTCCAGCAGCTCCACGGTCGCCGGCCGCGCCCGGAAGTGGCCCTGGCTGAGTGCGATGCGCAACGTGTCGGAAAACCGTGCATCGGGGCGTGCTTCACGCTGACGGGCCATCGCGCCTAGCTGTGCCTCGTACTGCGCGTAGACCCGGTCGTCCACGCGCGGGCGCGTGGCGTACAGGTAGATGAGCTGGAACAGGGTTTCCAGGTCCTGCGCCGCCGCGCCGCCGCTGAATCCCTCGAACAACTCGGCGATGTAGGGCGTCACGGTGACCCGCTTGCCGGCGAGAAGCTCCTGCAGCGCCGCACCGTCGTGCGGTCCCGCGCCGCTGCCGGCAACCACGGTGGCCGCGGTGAGCGCCGGCACGAAGTCGGCATCCGACACCAGCGACGTGCCGCCGGGGCTGGTGGCGTGAAACAGCACTTCGTCGCCGGCGCCGGTGGTCGGCCTGGCAATCACGACGATCCCGTTGGACAGGGTCCAGTGGCGGGCGCCTATCTCCAGCACGTGCCGTTCCGCCACGATGCTCCCGCGCGGCGGCTCGACGGCCAGCAATTTACCAGCGCTGCCATCAACCGGGCTGCCAACCGGGCTGTCGTCAACCTCGCTGTCGTCAACCGCGCTGTCGTCAACCGGGCTGCCATCAACCGGGCTGCCGCCGTAGGGCTCGACCTCCAGCGCGGCAGCGGCGATGAGCTGCTCCCGCAGGCGTGTCTCCCAGGTTGCGGCGTCCACCTTCCCTTCGTCCGCCGTTCCCTCCGCGCCGGCCGGCGGCGCGGTCACCAGCAGCACGGTGTTGGCGGCGCTCCCGGTAGGCAGGGTTCCCGCCGCCCACGCGTGCAGATCCTCCGACGAGATCTCGGGCAGGAGGAGCCGGTGGAGTTCCCGTTCCCGCTCGAGGCCGGGGTAGGAGCCGCCTTCCAGGAAATGGCGCATGTACTCTTCCGCCAGCAGGTGTGACGGACGCTGGTCCCGCGTCTCGTACGCGTCCTGGACCGAGCGTGTGAGCGCCGTTTTGTTGCGCTCTACCTCGGCTTCGGTGAAGCCGTGCACCTGCGCGCGGCGCAGCTCTTCGAGCAACGCCTGCAGTCCGCGCTCGACGCCGCCGCGTTCCACCTGCGCGGTCGCGATCGACAGGTCCAGATCGGGGGTCAGCCGAGTGCGCCCGACGCCGGCTGACAGGTAGGCCCGGCCGGCCTGCTGCCGTTCTGCCAGCCGGGCATTGATCATGGCGTCGACCAGCCGTTGCATCAGCCCGTCGCGGTACGCGGTGACGTCCGCCCGGGTGTCGGCGCGCAGCTTGCGCGACAGCGTGAGATGGGCCGCCCCTGCTTCCGGATCGGCGATCACGCTTACGCGCGGCTCGTCATGATCGGGTACCGCGAACGGGGTGCCGCCGGCGCGGCCGCGGGGGGGGGGGGGGGGGGGGGGGGGCGGGGGGGGGGGGGGGGGGGGGGG